>QFOI01000252.1 GCA_003241175.1 Pseudopedobacter saltans | reverse complement strand
TGTAAAATGGTAATTAACCAATAGTTTCTGATGCTTAAGGCGCAATTTGATATATTGGCTGATAAAGTTTTTATTGAGGATGTCACCAACTCTTAGTGCATTACGACCTGTTTTGTCCATATAGGAAGGTCCGATACCTTTTAAAGTAGAGCCAATTTTACCGTCACCTTTCGATAATTCGGATGCTTTGTCCAGCGCTCGGTGTGTGGGCAAAATAAGGTTGGTCCTTTCGGAGATAAAAAGATTTTTATGGACATCTGCGCCAAAGGAAGCAACAGTGTCGCATTCCTTTTTTAGGATCACAGGATCTAATACAACACCACCACCAATAAGGTTGACCGTGTTTTGATGGAATATTCCGGAAGGGATCTGATGTAAAACTACTTTTTTGCCGTCTACATAGAGTGTATGCCCTGCATTGGGACCTCCCTGAAAACGAGCAACAATATCATAGTTGGGTGCAAAGAAATCGACGATTTTACCTTTTCCCTCGTCTCCCCATTGTAATCCCAATATAACGTCTACCATTGGTATTTTGAAAATTAGTGAGTAGCAAAAGTAAAAAGGCTTTTTAGAATATGGAAATTAAAATATTCCTATTTCTATTTATTTTTAAAAACGTCTGTCTGTGGTATAGCGAACAAGTTGTTCTAATGCTGTTTTGGCTTCACTTTCCGGATAGAAATTCAAAATGCCCAATGCTTCGTCTCGGAATGCAAACATTTTCTCCGTGGCATATTGAATGCCTCCTTGAGATTTTACGGCGTCCAATACAAATTGCACAGATTCCTTCTCTGTATTTTTGTTTTTGACAATATAGATGATTTTACGCCTCAAAGATTTATCACAATTGTTGAGTGTGTAGATCAAAGGTAGCGTGAGTTTTTTTTCCTTGATGTCGTTTCCTGTCGGTTTGCCAACATCCGCCTTTCCATAGTCAAACAAGTCATCTTTTATTTGGAATGCCATTCCTACTTTTTCTCCAAAAGCCTTTAACCTTTCAGCATCTTCTATTGTTCTGAAAGTACTGAACGCTCCAGCTCCGCAAGCAGAAGATATAAGCGATGCCGTTTTACCTTTGATGATTTCATAATAGATGTTTTCGTCAAGATTGAGTTTACGAGATTTTTCGATTTGCAAAAGTTCCCCCTCACTCATCTGCCGTACGGCTTCTGCCAATATCTTTAAAGTTTCAAATTCGTTGTTGTCCAAAGAAATGAGTAGTCCTTTGGAAAGAAGAAAATCTCCAGCAAGCACTGCTGCCTTATTTTTCCAAACAGCATTTATGGAAAAAAAACCTCGACGTTGATCTGCCTCATCAACGACATCGTCATGGACGAGCGTTGCCGTATGAAGTAGTTCAACCAATGTTGCGGCTCTGAAACTTGATTCTGCAATCTCGCCACCTAGTTTGGCACACAACAATACGAACATGGGACGCATTTGTTTCCCTTTTTGTCGGATGATATATTTCAATATCTTGTCCAGATAAGGAATGCGATTTTTCAACTGTTGGTTGAGGTATTTGTTGAATTGGTGCATGTCTTCCGCTATGAGGGCAGGGATTTTTTCCATTAAATTCCATTTTACAATTGCAAAGAAACTAATAACTAAAAAGAACTGTCTTTTTTTTTTAACAGTACGTTTGTAGCTTAATTTTCAACTATATGGCAAATAACAATCATTCGTTACTACATTTGCGAAACCTTTAATTTAACTAAAAGATTATGGATTATCGTATTGAACGTGACACCATGGGTGAAGTGAAAGTCCCAGCCAATGCTTATTGGGGTGCTCAGACTGAACGTAGTCTGGAAAATTTCAAGATTGCTCAGGATACCGACAAAATGCCGAAAGAAATCATCAAAGCATTTGCCTATTTAAAAAATGCGGCAGCCCTTGCTAATAATGAGTTAGGTGTATTGTCTGAGGAAAAAACCAAATTGATTGGACAGGTAGCACAGGAAATCTTGGACGGTCAATTGGACGACCAGTTTCCACTAGTAATTTGGCAAACCGGCAGTGGCACTCAAAGTAATATGAACGTCAATGAAGTAATTGCTAATCGCGCCAATATTATAAACGGCGGCTCGTTTACCGATGATAAATCCAAAAGAGTTTTACATCCTAACGACGATGTCAACAAGTCTCAATCTTCCAATGATACTTTTCCAACGGCGATGCACATTGCTGCTTATAAAATTTTGGTAGACGTCACAATTCCAGGAATTGAAAAATTAAGAGACACATTAAAAGCAAAAGCAGAGCAATACATTAATGTAGTTAAAATTGGACGCACACACTTGATGGATGCAACGCCATTGACTTTGGGACAAGAATTGAGTGGATATGCATCTCAATTGAACCATGGTTTAAAAGCGATCAAAAATAGTTTCGATCATCTTTCTGAGTTAGCACTAGGTGGTACTGCCGTAGGGACAGGAATCAATACGCCCAAAGACTATGATGTAGTTGTAGCAAGGAAAATAGCGGAATTGACTGGACTGCCATTTGTGACAGCTGTTAACAAATTTGAATCATTGGCAGCACATGATGCAATAGTTGAAGCGCACGGAGCTTTGAAAACTGTTGCTTGCGCCATGATGAAGATTGCAAATGATGTTAGACTATTGGCAAGTGGACCTCGTGCTGGTATCGGAGAAATTTTTATTCCTGAAAATGAACCAGGTTCATCTATTATGCCTGGAAAGGTCAATCCTACACAATGTGAAGCCATGACTATGGTTGCAGCACAAGTTTTGGGAAATGATGTAGCAATTAATATTGGTGGAGCAACTGGACATTTTGAATTGAATGTTTTCAAGCCAGTAATGATCTATAATTTTTTACATAGTGCACGATTGATTGGAGATGTTTGTGTAAGCTTCAATGACCACTGTGCAATAGGTATAGAACCGATAGAAGCCAATATCAACAAACATGTAGAGAATAGTTTGATGCTTGTTACTGCACTGAATACCCATATTGGCTATGAAAAAGCAGCTAAAATTGCACAGACAGCACACAAAAACAATAGTACACTTAAGGCAACAGCCATTGAACTAGGATATCTTACAGCGGAACAGTTTGATGAGTGGGTTGTACCTTCCAAAATGGTAGGAGAACCTAAAGTAACTATTTAAAATTCAATAATTTCCTTAAAAAATTAGGAATTGGTATGGAAATTGTTATGAATTCACTTGATTTTTGTTGACAAAAAATAAACATTTGTCTTAAAAATTTGTTGAATTGATTGTATTCAATACCTTTGCGTCGTAATTAATCGTTTGCAAAAATTATAAATTTATTTAAATTAACCTTATGGCACGTAAAAAGTATGGTGTAGTATTAGGTCTTTTAGGAGGTCTTGCAACTACTACAGCGATGGCCCAAACAACTAACCCAGCTACTAGCGATGATTGGTTGTGGGATTCATCTAAAGTTTCTTCTTCCAAATTGGCCCAACACAATGCTTGGGTTGCTAACCAAGATCCATATCCTGCTAAACCACGCAACATGTGGGAGTTTGGTATAGGAGTTGGTCCAACATTGGCTTTCTCGCCAATTGATCCTCAGATTGGATATGGTGCTTCTGCTTCCTTAAGAAAAGCAATTAGCCATGTATTTTCATTGAGAGCTCAGTACAACTATGGTATCTACAAAGGTTTGGACTACAGAGCTAGATCTTCTAGTTATTTGCCAACTGCAATTAGAAATGCTTATGGTAATCGTTCTTATGTAGCCAACTTTAAAGCGGTTATCCAACAAGCTTCTATCGATGCGATTGTAAGTTTGAACTCTATTTCTTCTTACAGAGGAAATCCTAAAATGGATGTTTATTTGTTGGCTGGTTATAGTTTCCTTTGGGGTAGCAGTAATATCAACTTGTATAATTCTCAAGGTGACGCTTATGGCTATGCATCTTTGGGTGACAATACAAGAATTGACAAAGGGGATGTTAAGGATGCTTTCAAAGAAAACCAAAGCAATAGTTTCCTTTCTAACAAATCAGGTGATGGTCAACAATATGAAACTTCTTTGACTGCGGCTGCTAATGCACACAACGATGTAGTTGGTGGCGGTGGTAGCACAATCAGAAGACATGGTGCTGATTTCGGTGGTGGTATTGCTTTCAAAGTTAGCCCACGTTTCAATATCGGAATTGAACAAAAATTCACTTATGTATTTGATAATGGTGAGTTTGCTGGTGTTATTACTGGTCCAAACACTAGAAACACTTTGTTGAGTAATACACAAGTTCGTTTTAACTTCAATTTGGGTTCTTCTTCCAAAAGAATCGAACCACTATGGTGGGTTAATCCAAACAACTATATCTACAATGAGTTGAACGTGCCTAAGCACATGAAGATTTCTCTTCCAGATGCTGATGGTGACGGTGTAACTGATGCATTGGATCTTGAACCTAACACTCCAGCAGGTGCTCCAGTTGATACTCATGGACGTGCTTTGGATACTGATGGTGATGGCGTTCCAGATTATAAAGACAAACAAAAAATCACTCCTCCAAACTGGTTCCCAGTTGATGCGGATGGTGTTGGTACTGAACCAGAACCAGCATGCTGCAAAGAGTTGCGTGATAAAATCGCTAACTTAAAAGTTGCTCCTGAAAACAATTGTGCAATCACTAGCTTGCCAAGTGTTCAGTTCGCAAAAGGTAGCGTTAAATTAAGCAAAGCTGCTCAAGCTTCTTTGGCGAGTGTAGCTGCTCAATTGAATGCAAACCCAAGCTGTAAAGCAAAAGTTATCGGTTATGGTGCATCTAACAAAAAAGCACAACAGTTGAGTTGGGATCGTGTTAACTCTGTTATCAAATATCTAGTTGAAAAACAAGGTATCTCTGAAAGCCGTTTGTTGTTCTACTACGGTCAAGATGGTGATGCTAACACAGTTGACTTACAAGGAACTGTTGAAGAAGGTCCAAACACAGTACCTGCTCCACATCCAAACTTGCAAAAATCTAAATAATCTAATATTTAGATAAAATATAAGGCCTCTCCAACTTTGGAGAGGCTTTTTTAATTGATTATAAGTTTTAGAGCTTATTTTTGGGAACAATTTGAATTTTATATGTTAAGATATTTTATTGGGTTACTGTCGTTGGGATTAGGGCTAACCAGTATATGTTCTGCTCAGCAAAAAGGAGAGCAGAAACTTTTTGGTGTTTTAAAAGATAGTATAACTCTAACTCCAATAGCCAACGCATCTTTACATAATAAATCCAAGAGTCGTTCTTCTTTCTCCAACGATGATGGTTTGTTTCAGATACTGAGTTCTTCTGGTGATACAGTATATTACTATGCGCCAGGTTTTATGGATGGCTACTATGTGGTTCCTATGGGGAAATACAGAATGGATACTGTGGAGATATGGCTGAAACCTAAGATAAAACAGGAATTACCTGGTGTTTTTGTATCTACAGAGAC
>QFOI01000251.1 GCA_003241175.1 Pseudopedobacter saltans | reverse complement strand
AGATAATGAGTTCGATATATAGAGAATTTTCTAATTTGAATCTTCCTGATACAGAGAAGGAAGTGTTGCAGTCTTGGCAAGATAATGGTACTTTTGAGAAGAGCATTGAGTTGAGAGAAGGCGCTCCAAGCTTTGTGTTTTATGAAGGTCCGCCAAGTGCTAACGGGATGCCAGGCATACATCATGTTATGGCGAGAACCATCAAAGATTTGTTTTGCCGTTACAAAACCATGCAAGGTTTTCAGGTAAAAAGAAAGGCTGGTTGGGATACGCATGGTCTTCCTGTGGAATTGGGCGTCGAAAAAGAATTAGGTATCACAAAAGACGATATTGGACACAAAATCTCTGTTGAAGATTATAATAAAAAATGTCGCGAAGCGGTTCTGCGCTATAAAGATAAATGGGACGAACTGACTACCAAAATGGGTTATTGGGTGGATCTAGACGATCCCTATATCACTTTCAAAAACGATTATATTGAAACGCTTTGGTGGTTATTGAAGAAAATGTATGATAAAGGTTTGTTGTACCAAAGCATCAGCATACAACCTTATTCTGCGGCTGCGGGAACGGGGTTGAGTTCGCATGAATTGAATATGCCGGGAACATATTGGGATGAAAAAGATACGACGCTCGTTGCCATGTTCAAAGCTGTCAAAGATGCAAAAACACAGTTTTTGTTTGATGCGGCAGGTTCTGGTGAAGTTTTCTTCATGGCTTGGACGACAACGCCTTGGACTTTACCTTCTAATTTGGCCTTGACAGTCGGACCAAAGATCGATTATGTATTAATCAAAACTTTCAATCCCTATACGCATCTTCCCGTCAACGTTGTAATGGCGAAAGCATTGATTTTCAAATATTTCAGTGCGGAAGGAGAAAATGGTGATTTTGAAAATTACAACGAGGGAGTCAAACTTTTACCTTGGAAAATAGTAGCCGAATTTAAAGGTGCTGACATTATTGACGCTCGTTACGAACAGTTAATGCCTTTTGAAGCCAATACGATTGAGTTGTCTGGTGGCGATCCATTCAAGGTAATTGGAGGTGATTTTGTCACTACAGAAGATGGTACGGGTATCGTGCATACTGCGCCTGCTTTTGGTGCGGATGACTTTAAGGTTGGACAAAAAAATAATATTGGTATATTGATATTGGTGGACAAAACCGGAAAATTTGTAGACGGTGTTGGGGCTTACAGTGGTCGATATGTCAAGGATTTCTTTAATCAGGAAGGTTATACTGATGTCAACGTAGATATCGCGGTTGACCTGAAATTGAATAATCGTGCTTTCAAAGTAGAAAAATACGTTCACAGTTATCCGCATTGTTGGCGTACTGACAAACCCGTTTTGTATTATCCATTAGAATCATGGTTTATCAAAACAACCGCTTTGCGTGAGCGCATGGTTGAGTTGAACAAGACTGTCAACTGGAAACCAAAAGCGACAGGTGAAGGACGTTTTGGTAATTGGTTGGAAAATATGGTGGATTGGAACTTGAGTCGTAGCCGTTTCTGGGGTACGCCGCTTCCAATATGGAAAACCGAAGATGGTTCGGAAGAACTATGTATTGGTAGTGTTGAGCAGTTAAAAGAAGAAATTGCAAAAGCGGGAGATCTTAACTCCGTTGAGACAATCGCCAATATAGAAAAGGATTTACACAAACCTTATGTGGATCGTGTTATATTGCTTTCTCCATCAGGCAAACCGATGAAGCGTATTCCTGATTTGGTAGATGTTTGGTTTGATAGCGGTGCGATGCCTTTTGCACAATGGCATTTCCCATTTGAAAATCAAGACATTTTTGCCAAAAATTATCCTGCGGATTTCATCAGCGAAGGTGTGGATCAGACACGTGGGTGGTTCTATACTTTGCACGCGATCAGTTCTTTGTTGAAAGAAGAAATCCAAGAAGAGTTACGCAAAAACGGTGTGGAAGTTACCGACGAAAAATATCCTGGCTTGGCTTTCCGTACAGTTGTTTCCAATGGTTTGGTTTTGGATAAAAACGGCAACAAGATGAGTAAACGTCTTGGAAACGCTGTTGATCCATTCAAAACTTTGGATGAATATGGTGCTGACGCAACGCGTTGGTATATGATGACGAATGCGTCACCTTGGGACAATTTGAAATTTGATATAGATGGTATCAAGGAAGTTACACGTAAGTTCTTTGGTACATTATATAATACGTATCAGTTCTTCATCCTCTATGCGAATGTGGATGGCTTTAATTTCTCCGAAAAATATATTCCAATAAGCGAACGTCCAGAGATCGACCGTTGGATTTTGTCTAGTTTGAATACATTGATACAAACGGCTTCTGCGGCTTTGGACGATTACGAACCAACGCTTGCAGGTCGTGCGGTGGAAGAGTTTTTGGATGAACATTTGAGTAACTGGTATGTGCGTCTTTGCCGTCGTCGTTTTTGGAAAGGCGAATACGAAGCTGACAAAATATCGGCTTATCAGACTTTGTTTGAATGTTTGGAAACCATCACGCGTTTGATTGCGCCCATATCGCCATTCTTTAGTGATGAACTTTTCAAAAGATTGAACGAAATCAGCCATCGTTTCGATGCGGCTTCCGTTCACCATGTGGATTATCCAAAAGCGAATTTGGATGCCATCGATAAAGATTTGGAAGAAAGAATGCAGTTGGCACAAGATGCGTCTTCCTTGATTTTGTCAATACGTAAAAAAGTCAATATCAAAGTGCGTCAACCATTGCAAAAAGTGATGATTCCGGTATTGGATGCACACATGAAAACGCAATTGGACAAAATCGAAGACCTCATAAAGTCCGAGGTTAATGTCAAAGAAATCGAATATCTAGAGCCCAATAACAGTATCATCAGCAAAAAGGCGAAACCTAATTTCAAAACCTTAGGAGCACGCATGGGGAAATCCATGAAAGCGGTCGGTGCTGCGATCAATGCATTTACACCAACGGATATTGCGCACTTGGAGGCAGAGGGTAAATATGTATTGGATATTGATGGACAATCATTGGAGATCCATTTGGATGATGTGGTCATCGCCGCGGAAGACATTCCAGGTTGGAGCGTTGCCAGCAAAGGTGCCTTGACAGTAGCTTTGGATATACAACTTTCAAAAGAATTAGAGCAAGAAGGTATTGCCCGTGAATTGGTCAATAGAATACAAAATATACGTAAAGACAACAAATACGATCTTACAGACCGTATTTTAGTCACAATTGTTGATAACCCGTTAGTTACACCTGCAATTAATACTTTTAAAAGTTACATTTGCTCTGAAATACTGGCAGATTCTTTAGAAGTGGTTGATACGGTGGCAGATGGAACGGAGATCGACATAAATGGATCTAAGATAAATATTAGTGTACAGTTAAAAGGTTAAAAGTATGGCTACAGTTAAAAAAGCCGAAGCCGGCACCACTAAAAAAGCTGCACCAAAAGCTGCAGAAAAACAAGTCGCTGAAAAGGCGACACCAAAAACTGCATCCAAAGTTGCAGAACCTAAATCAGTTGAAAAGAAAGCACCTAAAAAAGCAGAAATAGCAAAAGAAGTAAAGGTTAAAGTTCCCAAAACTTCTGTGAAGACTAGTGTGCCTTATCAACCTACTTATCAACCATTGGAAGAGCGTGTGGAAGAAAATGGCACATCAGTAGAAGGTTTATTGGTTCGATACAGCGATGCCGATTTGAACGAATTCAAAGACATCATCAACAAGAAATTGGGAGATGCCAAAAGAGAGTTGGCGTATTTGCAAGGTTTGATTACACGCAAAGATCATTTGGGTGGAGAAGCCGATAGTCGTTACATGACGATGGAAGATGGTACCGTGAGCATGGAAAGAGAACAATTAAGCCAAATGGCTAGTCGTCAGATTTCTTACATTGACCATTTGGAAAAAGCGCTTATTCGTATCGAAAACAAGACTTACGGTATTTGCCGTGTAACAGGGAAATTGATCGAAAAAGCACGTCTAAAAGCGGTTCCTCATGCCACATTGAGCCTTGAGGCGAAAATGGGAATGAAGAAATAGTTGAATTGTTATTAACATCTAAAAATCTGAATCATGCAAGAATTAGTAGACAAGTTAATGAGCGAAGCAAATCTGACGGAAGAACAGGCGAAAAAAGCTATCCAATCTGTCATTGGGTATGTAAAAGATAAATTTCCTATGTTGGAAGGTGCTGTCGATCAGATTTTTGGAAAGAGTAACTAGAAAATTTCTCTCTTATTGCAATAAACAACGCCCTGCAATCGCAGGGCGTTGTTTATTGTACGACTTTACCTAATACCTTATTGTAAAATGTTCTTTCTGTTTGTTTTCTTTTCGGAAAAAAACTAGTCCGATAAAAAATAGATCAATACTTAAAGATACTTCTTCTCGTTTGATAATGTTATACCAGGCATTTTCCATCCCTTGACTCCAATGGATATCGTCCAAAATAATCACGGAATTATTGTGTGAAAATGGTAGGATTTGTTCGTAATAGTCAATGGTTGGTTTTTCTCGATGGTTACCATCAATAAATGAAAAATCCAATTTTTCACCAGACTCTTCTAGTTGTTTTAAAAAAAGGGGCAAGGTCTCGTCAAAATTACCTTCTGTAAGTGTTATGTTTTGCAAACCAATATTGGAAAAATTTTTCAATGCAACTTCGGCAACAGATGGCGCACCTTCAAAAGTGAAAACTTTTCCTTTTGTATTGGCGCTTGACAAATAGCTTGTTGTGATGCCTAAGGAGGTTCCTAACTCTATTCGGTTTTGGTAATTGTAGTGTTGTATGATTCTATAAAAAAGTTGTGAATACTTGGCTGGTTTGAGTGCGGATTTAGCAATGGAAGAAATGGCTCTTTTTTTATGTCCATCCACACGTGATCCTGCACCGAAATCTTTTATTTCCAATAAAGTATTGTCTTTTCGGAGCTGTTTTCGAAGATGTTCTATTTTGTCAAAATCTGAATTTTTGGATTTGTCCATTAGCACTTTTCGGATAAAGTCATATACGAAAGGTGAGTGTGTGCCATGACCTTTACCATTATTGGCTTTAGTCCAATACTGAATGTACTTTTTCGCCAGTTCTATTTTCGAAAACATGGCGCGAAGATAAGGGATAAGTAGTCAGTGGTCGGTAATGAGTGGTCAGTAATTAGTGAAGAGCTGCTTTTATTTTCATCACTGACCACCGTTTCCCGACAACTATTTGTAAGCGTTGGTTTGTTTATTTGTCATTTCAAATTCTAAAGTGCCACCTTCTGTTAGGTCTTTGTGGTGAAGGAAGGGTTCTTTTATTTCTTTTCCGTTTAGTTTTATCTTTTTGACAAATACATTTTTGTCTCCTTGGTTTTTTACATAAACATGAAGTGAATTTCCGTTTTCCAATTTTAGAACGGCGTCTTCAACTGCTGGACTTCCAATAGCGTAAACATCAGAACCTGGAGCAATAGGATAGAAGCC
>QFOI01000250.1:4517-10003 GCA_003241175.1 Pseudopedobacter saltans | reverse complement strand
ATCGTGACAGTCGTCCTATTGTCATTTCATTTAATGGTGGACCAGGAACACCTTCCCTCTGGATGGAAATTGGTTATACGGGGCCACGCATGTTGAAGATTGATGACGAGGGTTATCCTTTACAACCTTATGGCTTACAAGACAACCCTAATTCCATATTGGATGTAGCGGATATTGTTTATCTGGACCCTGTCAATACAGGCTATTCGCGTAAAACGGACAAAGAAACACCTGATACCAAATTCTATGGTGTCAACGAAGATGTTGCTTATTTAGCTGACTGGATCAATACTTTTATAACTAGGAAAAACCGTTGGGCATCTCCTAAATTTCTCATAGGTGAAAGTTATGGAACAACACGTGCCTCTGGATTAGCACTGGCATTGCAGCAACGAGAATGGATGTTTTTGAATGGGGTTGTATTGGTGTCTCCTACCGACTTGGGTATTGACAGAAGTGGACCTTTGGCTGCCGCATTAAGATTACCTTATTTTAGTGCAACCGCTTGGTACCACAAAAAATTGCCGTCCGATCTGCAAAATCAAGACCTTTCCTCTTTTTTGCCCACTGTTGAAAAATTTGCCATTGACGAATTACTTCCAGCCATAGCCAAAGGGAACAACATATCTGCAGCCGAAAGAAGCGCCATTGTAGCACAATTTGCACGATACAGCGGCCTGGATTCATCTATTGTTTCAGGGAATAATCTGGATGTTTCTCCGGATGTATATTGGAAAGAATTATTGAAAAAAGAAGGATTTACTATTGGTCGTTTGGATTCCCGATACAAAGGCATTGACAAACAAAGCTATGGTACAAGTCCTGATTATAATGCCGAATTGGAATCATGGGCGAACTCATTCACACCGGCAATGAATATTTACCTTAGAAATGAATTGAATTACAAAACAGATATCAAATACAATATTTTTGGTTCGGTATGGCCATGGAATAACAAAGGCAATCATGTAGCCGAAAACTTACGCCTTGCAATGGCCGAGAATCCAAACCTTCATTTATTGGTACAATCCGGTTATTACGATGGGGCATGTGATTATTTTAACGCCAAATACAATATGTGGCAAATGGATCCTAGAGGTATGCTCAAGCCAAGGATGCAATGGGAAGGATATAGAAGTGGACATATGCTGTACCTGAGAAAAGAGGATCGTGAAACCTCTACTGAGAACTTACGGAAGTTTATTCAGTCCTCGCTCAATCTGGGCAAACCAATAAAGTATTAAAATGAAAAGGCTCCGAAAATTCGGAGCCTTTTCATTACTCGTTAGAACTGCTACAAAAAATAAGCTCCGATA
Source organism: Pseudopedobacter saltans (assembly GCA_003241175.1). Classification (GTDB taxonomy): domain Bacteria; phylum Bacteroidota; class Bacteroidia; order Chitinophagales; family Chitinophagaceae; genus Rhizosphaericola. The sequence continues at coordinate 8,687 of QFOI01000250.1, read as the reverse complement.
GAAATCGGAGCCGCAACCAAAACTAACTGCTTATGAGAAAATTTACTAACAAATTATATGCATAATTTGCTTTAGTAAGACTGTGTACGAACGCTAAGGTTTAATCCCTTTTTTGTTAAAAAACTTTTTATGTCTCCGAGTATTTTTATCCTCAATCCCGTTGACACAGCTAAGATACGTACGCACTTTTTTATGTATTGAAAACAATCGACAAATACCTAGTTTGTATCGGTGTATGGAAAAAAAAATTCGATTTTCGGTTTGGCACAGATTTTGAAAAATGAACAACAGGAACAAGATAATAAGATTGTTTAAGCCCGTTTGTCTAACCTTTATTTTTAAAAAACGCTTGTTCCTAGCCTGATTAGTCAGGCTTTTTTGGGTTTCGGTATTTTATCCTAAATGCGCAATATTCTCCCAAACATTAAGACAAGATATTGGTATATTTAAAAGGCTCAACTTGTTAGTTGAGCCTTTTAATTTATCTTTTGTTTGCGCGATCTTTGGCGTCTTGCATTTTCTTTTGCATTTCGGCCATTTGTTCCAATCGCTGCTGAAATTTTCCTTTTCCTTTTTTAGGCCCTTTTCTTTTTTCTTCAATACTTGCCAGTACTTTTTCAGGACTGATAATCACTTTTTGTATGAAAATCTGTATCAACAAAGTCATGACGTTACTTACCGTATAATACCAAGTCAAAGCCGAAGGCATATTGTTCCACCATATCAAGAAGATGATTGGCATCATGTAAGGCATGTATTTCAATACTGGATTGTCCTGCGTCTGTGGAGTAGCATTGACATTGTACAGAGACATCAACAAACTAGTAATGGAAGACAACAATGTAAACAAACTTAAATGATAACCCAATACTGGAATATGAATTCCCCAATGGAAAAAAGTATCATAAGAAGATAAATCATTGGCCCATAGGAAACTCTGTCCTCTCAAGGCTATATTGGAACCAAAGAAACTATACAAAGAGAAGAATATAGGTATCTGGAATAGTATGGGAATACATCCTCCCATTGGATTAACACCTGCTTCTCGAAACAATTTCATTTGTTCCATAGCAAATCCTTGTTGGTCTTTTCCATATTTCTTCTTCAACTCATCCAACTCTGGACGCAAAACTTTCATTTTGGCACCACTTTTATAGCTAGAGTAAGTCAACGGAGCCAAAATAATACGTATGACCAAGGTCAATATCGCGATTGCCCATCCAAAATTGGAAACAAAACCCGTAATAAAGTTAAACACCGGAATAATGACTCCACGGTTGATATATTTTACAAATGAAAACATACCAGAACCTAGGTCTACGATGTTTTTCATTCCGTTGTCATACTGTTTTAGGATGCCATAATCATTTGGTCCGAAATATATCTGCATCGGAATAGAAACCGTTGCCGAATTAGGCAATTTCAACTGCATGTCTGCTGTCGCGTCAAACAATTGTCCAGAAGCCGTATCCGCAATACCAACCATTTTGGCATCTGCATTGGAAAAAGTTTCCTTGTTTAGTGCCAGTGTAGCATTGAAAAACTGTTGAGAGAATCCGATCCAGTTAACTGGTTTTTCTATTTTCTTGTCTACGTCAGAAGTTGGTTTTGCCGTTGTATAATCAAAACTGTTGTCCGAATAATAAACAATACGAGAATGTTGTTTTTCGTAATCTGCGGCACGCTGTTGTTGGTGCAACTGGGTATTCCAATGAAGATTTAGCTGATTATTAGTAAACAAACTTGAAGCGCCTACCAAATTAATACTCCAGTTGATCATGTATTGGTTGGGACGAATCACATAAGCATGCTCAATCTTTTGTCCACCAGCGGACTGTAAGGTAAATGATAGGGTTTGGCTACCATCACTGTTCTTTACCACTTGTGAAGGTGTAAATAGTAAATCATTGGTTGGTGTCGAAACCGTATTGGAAGTATTGATTTTATAACCGAAATTATCATCTTTACCGCCACCAATAGTCACGGGCATATTGGCATTGTTGTAGGAATTGTATTTTTTCAGTTCCACTTTTTTAAGCTGACCACCTTTTGAAGAGAAGGTCGCTCTCAACAATTCATTTTCCACTACTATCGTTGATTCCGTACCAACTCCTGCAGAAGCAAATCCTCCAGCAGCTTGCGTCTTGTTGACAGAATCAATACGGAGAGAATCCGCTACATTCAATGGCTTGACTTTAGCCGCTTCCACCCTTGCGATGGAGTCTTGTTTCATTTTTTCCTGATGAGCATACTGCTCTTGCTGCCTATTTGTAATCCAGAAAAAGGCTATAAAAAGAACCCCTAACAAAACCGCGCCGATAATCGGCATCTTATTTTTTTTCATTCGATCTATTTCTTTATTTAAAGGACACAAGTCCTGGTCGACGAGGCGCAAAGGTAATGAACGGCAAAGACAATTCAATAAGTCCAAAAATTCTGTTGTGACCCAATATTTATTTTCCGTTCCTAAACACAACCATTTTGCAGCAAGTATGTTAATGAGAGAAATGTTACAACTAGACTTTATACGTTTATTTTTTACTTGACGATTTTTATTTTCGACATTTTCTTTAATTTTGTCTAATGGAAAGCAAATCCAAAGTCACAAAAGAATACATTATCAACCAAGCAAAGGAGGTTTTTGTCCAGCTTGGGTACACTAGTGTGACTATGGCCGACATTGCCACTGCAACTCAAATGGGAAGAAGTTCACTCTATTACTATTTCAAAAATAAAGAAGAGGTTTTTTTTGCAATAGCGGAGGATGAGTTTTCTCACATCTTAGCCAAGGCGAAAACCAAAATCAAATCTAACCATAGTTTTTACGAAAATTTCCTTGCGTTCAATAAGGAACGCCTAAACTTATTGAAAAACCTATCTAAAGTTTACGATAATTTAATCAAAGACATACGTGCCAATCCTGCAATTCTATATTCTATGCGTAACATAAAGCATATACAGGAATGCGATGCATACAGACAGATGATCGTTTGGGGAATAAAAAAACACGACATAGCACCTATCTCCTCAGAGGATCTAAACTTTCTCATTATCAAATCAAGCACTATTTGGTTCAAACAAAAAATAGCTTTATATGAATATCCGTAAAACTGGGTCACTGCTCGTGACTCTGGCAAGCTTTTCTATTTTTGTGGCATGCAAAAACAAAAAAAATTCTGACAATGATGGCAACTTAGCCATGGCTCCTATCGAAGTTAAAACCAAGTCATTAGGCAGTAATGATAGTGCCAAAAGCATTAGTTACAGCAGTACAGTTGGGGCCAGTAAGTCAATAGATCTAAGTTTTCAAGTATCTGGAACGGTTTTGCGTATTCCTGTGGAAGTGGGACAATATGTGCAAAAAGGACAACTCATTGCGGAAGTGGATGAGACTGTTTACCGCAGCCAATATCAGGCACAAGTAGCACAAGCCAATTTGGCGAAGGAAAACTACCAAAGAGTATTGACTGTTTTCAACAAAGGTAGTATTGCCGAAATCAAAATGCTGGATGCAAAAGCATCTTACGAGCAAGCAACAGCGGCAGCAAGAGCCACTTATCAAAATATTCCTCACTGCAAACTATACGCGCCTCGAAGCGGCTATATTGGTTCTAAGAAAATAGAAGCTGGAGCTACTGCCGGTCCTGGAATTCCTGTTGTAGAACTTCTGGATATTAATATAGTCAGCATACATGTTCCCATTCCAGAATCCGAAATAAACAACTATAAAAAAGGTGATAAAGCAAAAGCAATCGTTTCTGCCTTGAATAATGCAACGTTTGACGGAACAGTTGATAAAATATCGGTAGCATCTTCAACAGGAAATCCATTGTACACGGTAGATGTCAATGTTAACAACAATAGTATGCAACTGAAACCCGGCATGAGTTGTAATGTATATTTTGATAAAAAAAATTACACTTCCGGCACTACAACAAATCAACCAATAGTTGTTCCTGACGAAGCGGTACAAGTAGATGAAAACGGAACTTATTTTGTATTTGTTGCGGATGGCAACCATGCCAAACGTAAAGATGTTTCCATTGGTAAGACCTATGACAATGGTATCGGGATTAATTCAGGACTGGAATCAACTGAGCAACTAATCGTTAGTGGTTTCCATAAAATTACAGACGGAACGAGCATCAAGATTATTCAATAAGTAACCAG
>QFOI01000250.1:0-4507 GCA_003241175.1 Pseudopedobacter saltans | reverse complement strand
AATTATCATGGAAAAAAACAAATCGAATGTAATAGACTGGTGCTTGAAATACAAAGCCGTACCTTTTTCATTGGCGATTATTTTGATTATTGTGGGACTTTATGGTTTGAGGCATATGTCCCGAAATGAATTTCCGCAATTCACGATTCGCCAAGGCTTGATCATTGGTTATTATCCCGGAGCATCCTCTCAGCAAGTAAAAGACCAGTTAACTACAAAAGTGGAACAATATATTTTTGGGTTTAACGAAGTTGACAAGACCAAAACTTATTCCTATTCTCGTGACGGCATGATGTATATGTTTGTCGAAGTTGGAGGTGATGTGGATGACATGAATACCAAAAACTTTTGGAATAAGATCAAAAATGGTGTCGTACTCATGCAGGCGCAAATGCCGAAAGAAATTAAGGGAATCCTTGTCAACAGTGATTTTGGTGCGACATCTGCCCTATTGTTGGGTATCGAATCTAAAACTAGAACCTATCGCGATCTGGAAAAACATGTACAGGATATTGAAGATAACTTGCGTACTATTCCAGAGTTGGCAAAAATTAGTCACACTGGTCAACTAAGCGAACAGATTGCCATCTACGTTGACAATAACAAATTAGCCAACTACGGCATTTCTTCCGGAACCATTATGCAAGTATTGCAAAATGAAGGCGCTATTGCGGCAGCAGGATACGTAGACGGAAAGACTTTGGACAAACCAATATACTTAAGTAGTTTTTACAAAACGCAGTCAGACTTAGCTAGCCAGATCATCCGAAATGACAACAATGGCAACATCATTCGTCTAAAAGATGTGGCAACTATAAAACCTGAATATGGCAAACCTGATTCCTATGTAACGGTCAACGGGACCAAAAGTATCGTGATCAACATGGAAATGAAGGACAACAAGAATATTGTTGAATTTGGAGAAATTGTCGACGAACATTTGGATCAAATAAAAAAGCAATTACCTCCCGACATTAAAATTGTCAAACTAGCAAATCAGCCAGATGTGGTCGATGAATCCATCACGCATTTCCTTAAAGAATTTGCATTCGCATTGATTGGAGTGGTATTGGTTGCAATATTACTATTGCCTTTGCGTGTCGCATCTGTAGCCGCAGCAACCATTCCGATAACGATTGCCTGTACTTTGGCGATCATGTATTTATTTGGATTTGAATTGAATACAGTGACCTTAGCCGCATTGATAGTTGTATTAGGCATTGTTGTGGATGATCCTATTGTAGTTATTGACAATCACATTGAGAAATTGGATCATGGTATGAGCGTGAAGGAAGCTGCAATCGCGAGTGCTAAGGAATTGTTCCCTTCCGTATTTACAGCCACGCTTGCCATCTCTGCAACATTTTTTCCGTTGGTATTTTTTATGACAGGAACAGCGAAAGATTTTGTGGGAAAATTCCCGATTACGATCATCATCGCATTGTCTTTGTCATTGATTATTTCCATGATGCTTGTCCCCTATTTCAATACGCGATTCATCAAAAAAGGTTTGCATAAAGAAGGAACAGAAGACAAAAAACAGAAAAAATCATTTCTGGACTATGTGCAGACTTTTTTCAATAATCATATCGGCAATGCAATGAAACATTGGGTTGTTACTTTGATTATTGGTATATTGGCAGTAGTCGGTGGTGTCATGTTAATGGGAGTTGTACACCAACAATTGTTTCCCAAAGCAGATAGAAACCAGTTTGCCATAGAAATTTATTTACCTTCCGGTTACAACTTGGACCAAACGAACAAAGCTGTGAAAGGAATGGAGCAATATTTGTCGAAAGACAAAAGAGTCACTTCCTATGCAAGCTTTATTGGTACTAGTTCTCCTCGTTTCCATACACTATACGCCCCAAATCTTCCAGCGAAAAACTATGCGCAAATATTGGTCAATACAACGGATGACGAAACTACGGAAATCCTTTTGGATGAATACCAAAAGAAATATAGTAGCATGTATCCCGACGCCTACTTGAGGATGAAACAGTTGACAATGGTTAGTGCCAATGCTCCGGTCGAAATTAGAATTTCCGGAAACGACATTACCCAACTAAAAGAAGTGGCCAATAAAGTTATGCCTGTTGCTAAGAAAGCGAAAGCAGTTACTTGGGTGAGGACGGACTACGATGAGATGATGTCAAGTGTCAATGTCAATATCAAAACAGACCAGGCTTCCAGACTAGGTATTTCAAAAGAAGATATTGCTAATTCTGTTGGGATGAATATGGAAGGCATCACCGCCACAAAAGTATGGGATGGAGACTATGCAATGGACGTCAAACTTAAGACAGCATTGACAGACAGTGCAGATATTACAGACCTTGCAGAAATGTCTATCGCAAGCCCATCTTCTCGCCAAGTCGTCCCGTTGAGAATGGTTGCTGATATCAAAACAGGTTGGAACCAAGGGCAGATCGTCACTAGAAATGGTGTACCGACACTTACAGTGCGAGTTGATGTCACGAAAGATGCCGTTCCTGAAGAGACTCTGCAAGAAATACGTAAAACTATTGATACCTTAAAGCTTCCAGCTGGCGTACATTTCAGCTATGGAGGAGAGCATGAAATGCAGGAAGAAAATAGGGGACCCATGGGACTTTCACTATTGATGAGTATCATCGTTATTTTCTTAATTCTGATATGGCATTTCAAGAGTTTGAAACATGCGTTGTTAAGTATCACAACTATGCCGCTTGCTCTATTTGGTGCGGCAGCAGGTTTACTGATGATGGGTTATCCATTTGGATTTACATCCTTTATTGGACTACTCGCATTGTGTGGAATTGTCGTTCGAAATGGCATTATCCTCATTGACTTCGCTGATGAGATGCGCTTTTTGGAAGGGATGTCAGTATTGGATGCGGCTATCCACTCTGCAGAGAGAAGAATGCGCCCAATATTTCTAACATCATCCGCTGCCGCTGTGGGCGTCGTTCCTATGATTATTAGTAGATCCTCACTATGGGGACCACTCGGAACGGTTATATGCTTTGGTTTACTAGGCGCGATGTTATTTACCTTGTTCGTCATTCCGGTTCTCTATTGGTTATTTTTCAGAGGAGAAGAAAAGAAGCAGAATACACAAGAAAATACAGAACCTGTTCAAGCTTAAACATTTTCAACTAATTCATTTTATCCATGAAAAATATATTCAAAATAGCTTTCTTGTTGCTAATGTTTGGCTTATCCAATAAAGTCAATGCTCAAGAACATACGATTACATTGGACAGTAGCAAAAAGGCGGCACTAAACTATAGTTACATTATCAAAAACAGCCACCTCAATTATCAGTCTTCTGAACTCGACAAACTTTCAACAGAAGCCAATCGTTTGCCTACAGTTGATGGAACAGGCTTTATCATGTATGGTTTTAAAGATTTTGTAAAAGCCGTACCACCTCTACTTAATAAGGGCATCAACAATTTCTATTTCGCTGGCGCTAGTGCCACAGAACCTATATACATGGGGGGCAAAATAAAAACGGGCATAGAATTAAGCCAACTGCAAATGGAGGTTAATAAAATAAAAGAAAAGCAAGCAGCCGATTCTGTTGTCTTGTTAACCGAACAGAAATATTGGCGACTGGTACAGTTGCAAGAGCAATATAAAGTATTACTTGCCAATGAAGTGTGGGTCGATGGTGTCATGAAACAAATGAAAGACATGCTCGCATCTGGCTTGATTGCAAGAAATGATTTATTGAAAGTAAAAGTTCGAAAAAGCGAACTAGAATTATCCAAAAGCAAATTGAAAAACGGGCACAAATTGGCGATTTTCGATTTTAGTCTTTATACCGGAATTCCTTACGATTCCTTGCTTGTAGCTATTGACACACTAGGAACTTTGCAAAAACCGGATCAATTATTTGTATCACCAGAAGAGGCATTAACCTCCAATAATGACATGCACTTATTGGAACAAAATTCCAAAGCAAAAAAACTCCAAACTAAATTGACTAAAGCAGACTATATGCCAACTGTTGCAGCAGGCGTCAATGTCCGTCAGTTTGGAGTCATAGGAAATGGTCAATTCAACAACTTCATGCCTATTGCATTTGGTACTGTTTCTGTTCCAATATCTGGTCTGTGGTGGGGCTCTGGAAAACACAAAATGAAACAACAGAAAATCAATGAGGAGATTGCTCAAAACAACCTAATTGATGGTCAACGTCAGATAAAAACAGGTATCCTTCAAAATTGGTATGATATGGTGGATGCTTATCAGCAAATCAGTTATGCCAATGATAATCTTGAGGAAGCTACGGAAAACCTTAAAGTAAGCAGGGACAATTTCTCTAGTGGATTAATGGGTATTACGGATCTTTTGGACGCACAAGCGTCTTACCAACAAGCGTCTAGTTCCATTATTGATTCTTATGCTGGCTACAGAAGTAAAATTGCCAGTTATAAACATATAGTAGGAAAGAATGAGTAATAAGTATTTATAGTCTCAAGAACGGTTGCATTGATAGTCGTCAATGCAACCGTTTTTC
>QFOI01000249.1 GCA_003241175.1 Pseudopedobacter saltans | reverse complement strand
CTGTTATCGCATTTCAACAAAAATGTCCGTCATTGCGAGGAAGAATGACGAAGCAATCTCTTATTTTCTCTAATTATTTTCCTAAATGCACAACGGGTTTTTGCTATATTTATATTTTATCCTATATCCTAAAAAAGATTAAGTATGAATGTGCTATTCGCCAATATCATGGAACCATTTAAGTTCAATAATGTCAACCATGAAGTTGTATTAATCCTTTTCTCTATCTTGATCGGATTGATTATAGGAACGGAAAGAGAATACCAAAACAAATCAGCAGGTTTGAGGACATTTGTTCTAGTAAGTTTTGGTTCCTGTATTTATACCATATTGTCCTACAAGATTGGCATGTCTACAGCAGATCGTATTGCATCTAATATTGTGACAGGTATTGGTTTTTTGGGTGCTGGAGTCATATTCAAAGATGAAAGTAAAATTAGTGGAATTAATACCGCTACGACGATTTGGGCGACTGCTTCACTGGGTATGAGTATCGGTTCAGACCATATTTATTTGGCATTGTTTGGAACTTTTTTGGTGTTGGTTATTTTGAGACTATTGTCTTTTCTTCAGGATTATATTGATAGACATCACAAAATATCGGACTATAAACTTGTTACTTGCTCGGAAGAAGAATATAAACTTTGTATGTCACTTTTTGAAAACTTTCATTTGAAATCTCAAGTAGTCAAACAGGACTACAGCAATGGTCAATTGGCAACTACATGGCGGCTTACTGGAAATATTGTCAATCATCAGGAATTTACCAAAAAACTACGTAGTGACGATAAGATCGTTGCTTATCATTTTTAGTCCATTTATATTATCTTGTAATCGGTAATCAACAGTATTTTGCTCAAAATTTCTGATTCGTATTCTACTTTGGCTTTTTCGCTTCTCTTACCTGAATCGAATGATTCACTTATTTTATAACTTTTCAGGAGTTGTTTTTGCTTGATTCCTAAAGAATAGTACAATGCACCTGAATCAGTGCTTGTAAAAATGATCATTTCGTCAAAGTTCATGAGTTTTTTATTGTTGACAAATGGTAGGTTGGTTTTGTAAATAGATCTCGTTGACTTGTCAAAAATGTATTTGACATTGATTCTAAAACAATAGTCTCTTATCAAATAAATCACCATAATGGATGCGATTGCGATAGCTGTCACCAAACCATTAGAACCCCAAAATCTTTTCATAAGGGGTATCAGCACAACAGCGATACCCAAAAGTCCGAGATACAACTTAAAGTTTTTTTGAAAAAGATAGTAACTCGGCTGCATTTTTAAAGATGTGGAGGTCTCCTCCAATCTGTATCTGTCCTTGATCATATCACTCAATTATTTCCGGTGATAGTCAAAATAGATGTAAAACTGCTTTGCTGATCCTGATTGCTAATTGAGAAAGTTTGTGTAAGATTATTTGATGTGTACATTATAGATAGGAGGTTTTGATATTAAAAAACAATCGCTTAATGCTTTACAATAGATAGTGAAGTCTGATTATGGCACATGCAAGATAGCCTTTTTGGGTAAAGAATTTCTTTTTAGATAACAAATGTTTATAATACAACAAGGTTCTTGTCGATTGAACAATTCAAACAAATTGTAGATTCCAAACCTCGATCAGTCGATAAAATAAGTAGATTCACCTTATTAAATAGCCGTTTTTACCGAAAAAAAAGAACTATTCTGTCTATAGACAAGATTATGTATTTATTTTGATTCAATGGATAAAGGAAAATTTGTTTCGGCACAGTTGGTATTCAACATCATAGCTTGGATATTGATTCTGTTATTGCCATTTCTTTTTTTCCCTTTCAATAGGGATTTTTCACCGTTTCACAGCGAACGATTTGTAACTTGGTATACTTTTTCGATTATTTACCTGATTGCATTCTATTATGTCAACGGATTTATTTTCATTGATAAATTGCTAGCTCAAAAAAAAATACTTCTCTATATTGCAGTTGCTTTGGCTTGTTTTCTCTTGTATTTATGGATTTTTAATTTCATATCCAAACATGCAGGTGAGACGCAGCGATATCTACAAACGCATAAAGGTGCTGACCGTAGATTCAACAAACTACCCAAATATTTTTTCTTCTTTTCTTCTGGTCCAATAACTCTTTTTCTGATTTCATGGATTGGTAGTAGTACCGCCAATATCGTTTCTAGATGGTTTAGCGCAGAGAAAGTAAAGGAAGAAATGACAAAGCAGAAATTAGAGACCGAACTTAGTTTCCTCAAGTCTCAAGTCAATCCACACTTTTTGTTCAATACGCTGAATAGCATTTATACACTTGCCATTACGAGTAATCCCAATACGGCGGATTCCGTGTTGAAACTTTCGCGTATTATGCGCTACACACTGGAAGAAGCTAGAAACAATAGTGTAAATCTTAATGCGGAAATAGAATTTATAGAAAGCTACATTGATCTGCAAAGAATGCGGATGAATGACAATGTCAAAGTATCATTTGACGTAGAAGGAGATACGAATCTTGTACAAGTTCCTCCTTTGATTTTTATTCCTTTTGTGGAAAATGCTTTTAAGTACGGCATAAGCGCCCACCATCAGTCCGCAATCGAAGTTAAAATTAGCATAGAGGGTAACAATTTACATTTTTACTGTCAAAACGATACGTTCCCCAACAGTCCAAAACAGGAAGGAACTGGTACGGGTATTGTGAATGTTGAGAGGCGGTTGGAGTTGCTTTATGGCAAGCAGTATAGTTTGAATATCGACAATAGTTTGGAAAAGTACAAAGTAGATTTAATTTTTCCACTGGTCGTAAAATAAACATTGGTTATGAAATGTGTAATAATAGATGATGAACCGTTGGCATTGGAGTTGATGCAGGCATACGTGAAGCAAAACAAAGAACTAGAACTAGTCGGGAAATTTACGGATGCGCTTCTTGGTAAAGATTTTTTGCATAATAATTCCGTTGATTTGTTGTTTTTGGATATTCAGATGCCAGATATTACAGGTCTTCAGTTATTTGAAAGTCTATCCGAAAAACCTTTGGCTATTTTTACAACAGCTTACAGCAATTTTGCGGTACAAGGTTTTGATTTGGATGCGGTAGATTACCTAGTGAAGCCATTTAGTATGGATCGTTTCAATAGGGCAGTGGCAAAGGCAAAAGAACTTTTTGATATAAGAAACAATCCGTCTTCGGAAAGTGAGTTCATGTATGTCAAATACGATTATCAGTGGAATAAGATTTTTTTCAAAGATGTCAATTATATTGAGGCTTTGGATGATTATATCCGAATTTTCAACAACGAAAATCGTTCGGTTTTGGTTCATTTGAGTATGAAAGCTGTTATGGAAAAACTTCCAGAAGACAAATTTATACGCGTTCATCGCTCATTCATCGTTGCTGTCGATCGAATACAACGTTGGAATAAAAATGCTTTAACGGTTTTGGATAGAGAGGTTCCCATCAGTGTTACCTACCAAAAGCAAGTGCAGGATATATTGGAGAAAAGATTGAAATAGTTTGGTGTTTATTTTGGGTTTTATCTTTTAGTGCAATCAGCAATAGTTGCACTTTTTTATTAAACATAAGTAACTATAAGTTTGGTGATGTAGCTAATCATTACCAAACTTATAGTTATTATGTAGCTTAATTTTATCAATTTCGCACCATTTTTGTAACGCCTTTTGACGTGTAAAACAGTTAGTGATAAAGTGATTATTACTAAAATCAATGCTGGATACATACGTAAACTTTCGCCAATATGACCTCTCAATAAGGCAATAACAGAGCGCTGCATCCCACATCCTGGACAATCAATCCCTGTTAAAGACTTGAATGGACAAGATAGCAAATGATGTTCCAGCCAATCGATCCAATTCATTCATATAATGAATTAACGATTAATATTTAGACTTTCCCAAGGATAAGCAGATAATGCTGTTCCATAAATGATTACAATAACTATTAATGCTAAAATATAGAGCGCCGATAGTGATAGTCCAATAATAGCACATGTTTTTCCCGATTTTAAATTTTTCAACGAATTATCGGTAAAGCTTTCTGGCGTCGTACCATATAATTTTAAATCTTTACTGGCCAATATCAATGCGATGACACCACAAATGATACCGATAATCCCGTAACAAAAACAGCCAATAATAGATATGATTCCCAATATCAATACTGCGGTTGCATTAGGTAAATCTCTTTGAGTATTGTTCGAAAAATTATTCGAAGGAATTGGAGGAGGAGGAGTGCTAAAATTTTCCATAAAAGTTATTATATCGACGAAGATAATGTATCGAAATAAATAATTAAGCTTTTCGAAAACAATAATTTGTAGACTTTACAGAAAACTAATATTATGCTTTTTTTGCTGAGTATCCAATATAACGTATAAAAGAATGCCTGCAAATCCTAATTATTCGTGTAAATTTGTGAGCAAATTAGTAGTGATATGGCTGGACAAAACATAAATCAATTGGAAGCTTTGATTGATTTTGAAAAAGACGAAGAACTCAAGAAAATAGGAAAGAAGGTTATTGGCGGCGTAAGGATTTCGGATGAAGATGGGATTGCTTTGTTTGAAAAAGGTAGCCTAAATTTCGTAGGTGCATTGGCTAATTTCGTGCGAGAGAAAAAGAACGGAAACAGGACTTATTTCAATAGAAATTTTCATATTGAGCCAACGAATGTCTGTGTGTTTACATGTGCATTCTGCTCTTATTCTAGACTTTATAAAAATAGAGAAGAAGGTTGGGAATTTTCTGAAGATCAGATGATGCATATTGTTCGCAGTTATGACAACCAACCTGTAACGGAAGTGCATATTGTTGGCGGCGTTCACCCTAAACTAAATCTTCCTTTTTTCATTGAGCTATTGAAGAAAATAAAAGCACACAGGCCAAGTTTGCATATAAAAGGATATACTGCGGTAGAGCTGGACTACATGTTTAGAAAAGCCAAAGTGTCCGTTGCAGAAGGTTTGACTATGCTAAAAGAAGCAGGTCTTGAATCTTTGCCTGGCGGCGGAGCGGAAATATTTGCACCAGAAATTAGAGAAAAAATATGTGCGGACAAAGTAGACGCAGATGGTTGGTTAGAAATTCACCGTACGGCACATACAATGGGAATGCATTCCAATGCGACTATGCTCTATGGACATATTGAGAGCTATGCTGATCGTATCGATCACATGCGTCGTCTACGAGATCTTCAGGATGAAACGGGTGGCTTTTTTACCTTTATCCCTTTAAAATTCCGTAACCAAAACAATGACATGAGTCATATCCCTGAATCTACGGTTACCGAAGATATGCGTCTCTATGCGATAGCGCGTATTTATTTGGATAATTTCCCTCATCTGAAAGCTTATTGGCCAATGCTTGGCCGTGACAATGCACAGTTGACTTTGAATTATGGCGTGGATGATCTTGATGGAACTATTGACGATACAACTAAAATATACACGATGGCAGGTAGTGAAGAGCAATCTCCATCCATGAATACAAATGATCTT
>QFOI01000010.1 GCA_003241175.1 Pseudopedobacter saltans | reverse complement strand
GAAACGTTGTTGTTTGATGCAATGACAGGCAACTCCACACAGTATATGCGTGACGACCAAGTAGAAATAGCTTGGAAAGTGATCATGCCTATTTTGGAAACTTGGCAATCACGCAAGCCATTGGATTTCCCTAACTATGTTCCAGGAAGTTGGGGTCCAGAAGAAGCGGATGCTTTGATTGCAAAAGATGGTCGCTCTTGGGTCAATCCACAGATTAAACCAGCAAAGAAATAACATTAGTTTTTCAAAGAGATAATCATCAATCCCCTGTACATGACTATAAGTTAGACAGGGGATTTTTTCAAATAATTAAAAAGCAATGGTTATGAGTAACATACATGTATCCAAAGACATCAATGCACTTAGCTTGGATTTCGCTAATTGGTTAGTCGATTATGCGGAGGAAGTTTTAACTAAAAAAGACAATTTCACTATTGCACTTTCTGGTGGTAGCACGCCAAAATTGTTGCACGAACTATTGGTCAAAGAACCATTTTTTAGTCGTATTGATTGGGCAAAATGGATTTTCTTTATGGGTGACGAGCGTTTCGTTCCCGAAACAGATGACAGAAGCAACGCCAAAATGGCTTACGAAACCATGCTTAACCATGTCCTCGTCCCCAAAGAACATATCCACTTTTATCAAACGGAAGGAATTACACCTGTTGATTCCGCCATCGAATACGAAAAATTGTTGAAAAGCTATTTTGAAGGAAAAGAGACAGGATTGGACTTAGTCATTTTGGGAATGGGAGATGACGGACACACATTATCCTTATTTCCTGGACAGCCAATTATCCATGAAACAGCTAAATGGGTAGACAGTTTTTGGTTGGAAGCACAAGATATGTATCGTATTACATTGACACATCCAGTTGCTAACCACGCTGCGCAAGTGGCTTTTTTGGTGTCTGGAGAAAAGAAGGTACACGCATTGCATGAAGTTTTGAAAGGTGCATACAACCCTGACCTTTATCCATCGCAAATCATCAAACCAAATCCTGGTGAACTTCATTTTTTCATTGACGAAGCCGCTGCCGAAGGTTTGAAATAAGAAGTAACTTTTTGTATAGTCCAAGTTTTCAGTATCGAAGTAAGCACGACTGAAAGCTTGGACTTTTTTTAGCAATTTAAAAATTGTCTTTTCTGAATATTTAGTGCTTCAACTTTTGTACAAAAATAATCATGTATATTGTCGGCCGAAACTAATTTTTGCATACGTGTTTTTATGAAGAAAATAGCGCTACTGTTTGTCTTAGTAATTTTGTCATTTCCTGTTTTAGCTACTCATATTAAAGGTGGATGGATTGGTTACCAATACCTTAGATCTAATGCTACAAATGATTCTTCGGAATATCAAATTGATGCATATATATATTCTAATTGCAATTTTTCTTATCCAAACTCTTTAACTATTTCTGTTTACGACTTAAAAACAAATTCAGAGATAAATTCAATCACACTTCTCCCCACTGCAATCGAACAAACAACCAAAAAGTCATTTAACCATTGTATCATCAATCCACCATACATGTGTTACAACATATGGAGCCACAAAGTTTTTTTTAAGTTAAAAAATAACCCAAATGGATATATAATAGCTGCACAATCGTATGCACGTATTGGAGGAATTGTTAATATCAATCGTTCAGACGATGCAGGGATGACCTTGTATGCTATTATACCTGGAAGCAATGATGACCCTAACAAAGACTATCATGCAAACAGTAGCCCACAGTTTGGCTTTAGAGATACTTCTGTGGTTTGTTACAATTCTAAATTCGACATTGTATTTTCTGCATCTGATCCTGATGGAGATTCTTTGAGCTATTATTTTGACAATGGGCTAAATGGATCTGCATATACTAGTCCTCCTCCATATTTACCATTAAACTATATAGCTCCTTATTCAGGAAAGTTTCCAATGGGACCAGAAGTCGCAATCGATCCAAAAACAGGGATTATATCTGGTATTGCCCCAGCTACAGTCGGAGAATATGTCGTTGCTGTATATGCTCAGGAATGGAGAAAAGGCGTACTTATCAATACAACCAAAAAAGAATTGCAGATAAATGTCTCCAACTGTAATTTATTGGCTGCTTATTTAGAACCAAGTTATATTAATTGCGTCGACAAAACCTTTAAGTTCAAAAATCGGGTAGCAGGACTTAGTAATGCTTCTTATTTATGGAATTTTGGAGATAGTACACAAGCCTATAACACTTCAACAGAAGCTTCACCAACTTTTACTTATTCTGATACAGGAACCTATACACTGAAATTAAAAACGGCCTCATCTTTGGATTGCACAGATTCAACTACTGCTGAGGTAAAGGTTTATCCAGGTTTTTTCCCCGAATTTGAAATGGAAAACAATTGTATCGAAAAAAGTAGTGATTTTAATGACAAGACTGTTACCAAAAATGGTTTCGTAAATAGTTGGAACTGGGATTTTGGAGACAACAAATCAAGCCAGGAGCAATCACCTCAACACACATTTGACAAAATTGGCAAATATGATGTAAAATTAATTGTCAGTAATAGTAAAGGATGCCAAGATAGCCTAACGAAATCCGTAACAATTTTCGATAAAGTTAACCTTACAACTGTATTTTCCGACTCCACCATTTGTGACCAAGACACTATACGTTTACTCGCCAATGCGGATGTTGCTCAATCTTTTACTTGGTCTCCGTCCACAAATAACAGTATTAGTGACGCAAATATTTCACAACCTTTAGTCTTCCCTAAGGTCAATACAACATTTGAACTGATAGCTCAGAATGGCGATTGTAAGGAGACCGCCAAGGTACAGGTCAATATGTTGGGGCAACTCAATCTAGTAGCTGACAATCTATACGAATGTTTCGGTGATTCCGCGAAGTTCAATGTAGCTACGCAAGCCAACAGATTTCAATGGACATCTTTGCAAGGTGAGGATCAATTGACGGATTATACTATAAAAGAACCTAGTATTAAAGTAACAGGTTCTAATTTATTTCACCTTGCTGTGCAATATGGACAGCATTGTATTGTCGAAAAAGATATTAATTTATTTGCTGCACCGTATCCAACAATACAGTTTGCCACGAGCGACACCTCTATTTGCATAGGAAACAGTATCAATTTAGAAACGACAGGTACAAGTACCGATTTTCTGTGGAAACCAACCAATACAAAAGAAAGCAGTTTGTATCTCCCATCACCGCAGAAAAACACTACTTATATCATTGATGCATATGACCGTAATAGTTATTGTGCCAAACATGTACAAGATACAATAACAGTCAGACTAGTCAAGGGATTCAAAGCATCATTGACAAAAGACACCATTATCGCTATATACGAACCATTATTACTGAATCCGAAAACAGATTTTCCCACAAGAAAATATACTTATCAGTGGCAACCAGCGATATATCTCAATAGCACCGATACAAGTAATCCGACTGTCAATATCGCAAAAGGCGTCCCGTACCAGCAGTATTTTTTAACAATGGAAGATGAATTTGGCTGTATTGCACGACAAAACATTACTGTCCATATTTTTCAAAAAAATGCTGACATCTATATACCATCAGCATTTACGCCCAACAATGACGGAAAAAATGATAGGATTCGTCCTATATTGGCAGGTATCAAAGAGTTTAAATTTTTGAATATTTTCGATAGATGGGGACAACTCGTTTTTCATACAGAGAACCAGAACAATGGGTGGAACGGTTTTGTGAATGGGAAGCCGGCTTCATCAGGAACTACCTACATCTACCATACAATAGGTATCGATGTGAACAACAAAAAAATAGAGAAACGAGGAACGATAACGCTTATTCGTTAATTGTGTTTCAATACTTTTCTCTCCAAACATGAACGGTGCAAACAACTTATTGTTTGCACCGTTCATGTATTTTTCTTCTCAAACTTATTTGGAACCTCCACCAAAAACAGACTTCAATATGCTAGTTGTCTGTGCTGCTGGATTCGTTCTTATGTTTTTTTTCCTGTACCGAAATTTGGTCAAACAGTGCATCCACAGCTTTACCCGCCACGTAACTAGACAAATCAGGATTTGCTTTTTTCACAAAAGGAACTGCATTATATTTAGTTACAAGTTGGGAATAGGAAGAC
Source organism: Pseudopedobacter saltans (assembly GCA_003241175.1). GTDB lineage: Bacteria > Bacteroidota > Bacteroidia > Chitinophagales > Chitinophagaceae > Rhizosphaericola. Next base: position 19,910 of record QFOI01000010.1, on the reverse strand, counting down.
GTCGCTTTGTTCTTATTTAATTCGGTTTGTATAGTTGGCATAAATGCATTGACTAAAGTGTCGTGCGTTTTGGCTCTAAAAAAATCTGTAATCGAATTGTTGCCACCATTTACTAGTTTAATAGCATCCGTCAAGGTCATTTGTTTGATGGCATTGACGAAAATAGGTTTTGCAAAACCAACCGCTTGTTCCGCAGCACGGTTCATACGTAACTCCGCAGAATCCGCAACACCACCCATGTTCAATTTACGCAATACGCCATCCGCCGTATGTAACGGTTCGGGTAAAAGGATCTTGTAAGCACTTTTCCAAAATGCATCTGTTTTGTTTAAAGCGGTAACACTATTGACCAAACCCGTGGACAACAGTTCCTTTACACCGGAATTGGCTTCCGATTCTGTCAAGTTGTTATTGGTACTTTTGGAAGAAGTTTTACTAGTTACTGTTTTTAATAAAGAGCCAAGGTTTTGTGCTTTTGTAAATTGGCTTCCCAAGCACAATACACTAAAAGAGAGTAAAAGTATTTTTCGCATGATATCATTATTTTCGGAAACAAAGTACAATAAACTTGCCGTTCTCGTAAAAGAAATAAAAATGTGCACAACTTAAACGATAAAAACTTATTTTGTAGGTTAAATCTGGATATATAAAATCATGAAAAAAACACTATCAATACTTCTTTTGTTTATAACCGTTTCTATAAAATTATCTGCTCAAAATTCTATTTTCTGGAAGATCTCGGGCAATGGTTTAAAACAATCATCTTACTTGACAGGAACAGTTCATATCATTTCAAAAAAGGATTTTATTTGGACCCCAACGATGGAGCGTGCTATGGAAAATAGCCAGCAACTATGTTTGGAGCTTCCATTTGACAGCAGTACAACCAGTGAATACCAGAAATATATACAGTTGCCCGAGGGTAAAACATTGAAAGATTTTTATAAAACTACACAATATGACACGTTATCAAGATATTTCGATAGTGTTCATTTCCCCATAACATTTTTTGAAAAATCAAAACCCTTTGGACTATTGTCCATGCTTATGTATATCAATGCTGGTTATGGAGTAGAAACGACAGCATGCGAAACAGAACTTATGAAAATTGCCAAAAAAGACGATAAAGCATTGATTGGGCTAGAGACACTTCAGCAACAGATGAGTTATATCGATCACCAAAACCAAGATTCAATTGCGGCCTATGCATTCAATATCATACGCAATCCCATAGCAAACCGAAAATTATTTAGAGACATGGTTACGTTTTACAAAAAACAGGATATCAATAGTCTGTATAAATTTATGAATAGCCAAGATATGTCCGGATTCAATCTATCGGAATTAGTGGACAACCGAAATAAAGACTGGATTCCTAAGATGGAAAAGATGATACATAGCAAAGCGACTTTTTTTGCTGTTGGTGCTGGTCATTTAGGAGGAGAAAAAGGAATACTTTCTCTTTTGAAAAAGCAAGGATATCGGGTAACGCCCGTTTACTAGCTAGCAAATTAACCAAGGTTAAATAAAAACATTTATGGAAAATCAATGGGCTGGAAATAGCCATATTAAGATAGATGGAAGTAAGAGAATCTACCACATATACAATAAATAAAGGTGACCATTTAGGTCACCTTTATTTGTATAATAAATGCTTTAACTATTATTTACTTGCTACAACTTCTGCCATGATAGCTTCGCTTGTAATGGATTTTGGTCTTTCTAACGAGAAGCCTAATGCACGACTCCAAATCAAACTTGCCAAAACACCTAAAGAACGACTTACTCCAAACAAAACCGTGTAGAATTCATATTCTTTCATGCCATAGTGTACCAGTAAAGCACCACTATGTGCATCTACGTTTGGCCATGGATTTTTTACCTTGCCAGTTGCTTCCAATATTGGAGGTACAACTTCGTATATTTTCCAGATAGTATTGACAAGTTTGTCATCTGGCATATGATTTTCTGCAAATTTCTGCTGTGCAGTGAAGCGAGGATCTGTGATACGTAAAACAGCGTGCCCATAACCCGGAACTACTTTTCCATTAGCAAGCGTTTCTTTTACATAAGAGGAAATCTGCTCTTTGGTTGGATCATCCGTACCAATTGATTCTTGCATTTCAAACACCCACTTGATTACTTCCTGATTAGCCAAACCGTGCAATGGACCAGCCAAACCATTCATCCCAGCAGCAAAACTCAAATAAGGATCACTCAAGGCAGAGCCTACCAAATGAGTCGTATGTGCTGATACATTACCACCTTCATGATCAGAATGTATTGTCATGTATAGACGCATCAACTCTTGGAAACCATTATCACTATAACCTAACATGTGTGCCAAATCTCCTGCCCAGTCCAGATTAGGATCAGATTCGATTTGTTCGTTGTTTTTGTATTTTCTTCTGTAAATATAGGCTGCAATGCGAGGTAATTTTGCAATAAGGTCTAATGAATCTTCAAACGCATAGTCCCAATAATCTTTTTTGTTGATACCTTCATTGTAGGCTTTTGCAAATTTGCTTTCGGTCTGCAACGCCATGATACCAATTACAAATTGTGTCATTGGGTGCGCTGACACTGGCAATGCATCTATTGCTGCAAAAACGTGTGCAGGAACTTTTTTACGATCTTTTATCAATTGAGAAAGCTCGGCGACCTCTTCTTTCGTTGGCAATTCGCCAAGTAACATAAGCGAAAATATACCTTCAGGTAATGGCTCTGTACCTCCATCTATGGTAGGTAGTTTTTCTCTTAACTCCGGGATACTATAACCTCTAAAACGAATACCTTCATTAGGATCTAATAGACTTGTTTCATATACTAATCCTGTCATACCGCGCATTCCCTGAAATACCTGGCTCACCTGAGTTTCTTCCAATTTTAGCGAACCACTTTCTTTTAAGAATGCCTTGATCTCTGCGGCTTTTGCCTCTGCCTTGGACCGAAATTTTTCTTTCATATTTCCCATTGGTGCAAATTTTCTATGCTTGATCTAAAAATTACCTACAAGAGATTTACCAAAAGCATCGAAGACCCATGATCAAATGAAATATGACGCAATGCAACACAGCTTATGGCAACCCTTCTCATTAGGATTGCGTAAAGATAAGGCATGAAGAACTATTTTCATATTGTTAAATAGTAAATTTTGCAATTTTAAGTAGTATTTAAGGACTTATTTGGGGGACTTGCGATACAAGTAGATCGCAACTAAGGAAAATACCATATTGGGCAACCATGCAGCAATAATCGGCGGAAAATTTCCCTTGGTAGAAAATATCGTTGAAAAACGATCCATCAATATGAAAATAGCGGCAGCAACAAAACCAATGGCCAAATGCGCCCCACTTCCACCTCTGACTTTTTTACTACCAATAATGGCTCCGATCATAGTCAGGACGACCACGGAGATCGGTGTGGCTTGCCGTCGGTAAAGCTCTATCTCAAAAGTATTGATATCTTCCCCACCGCGCTGCCTTTCCATTTCGACGTGACGTTTCAGTTGTGGCGTGGTCATTTTATTTTGGGCATATTCATCCGTTACGAGATCAGACAACCTAAAAGTAAAATTCATAAGGCGTTCGGGCGTCAATTTGACTGTTTCCTTCAATCCGTTAATATGGCGTTCAAAAATTCCCTCCAGCTTCCACTTCTTTTTAGCCGTATCCCATCTTATGGTATTGGCCCTAAGGTTGTAATCCATAGAGTCATGCTTGATCCTGTACATGTAAAATGGGCCACCACTTTTGCTCGTCGTATCAAAATTGCGGAAACCGGCATAGGTAAAGGAATCTATACGATAGTACAACGGAGGTTTATTATTGTTGGCTACCAGCTTGTTATAACTGGAATTGCCATGTACGTAAACATCAACAAAATAGGCAACCTTGATATCGGCAACTGGTATGATATAGCTGTTCATGTAGTACAGTGCACCCGCCAATATCAAACTGGTTACAAAAAAAGGTCTAAGGAAACGGGAAAAACTAGTACCACTTGCCAATATGGCAATAATCTCTACTCTCCCGGCCATTTTGGAAGTAAAAAAAATAACCGCAATAAAAACAAACAACGGAAACAGCAAGGCAACAATATGTGGCACAAAAGCAATGTAATAGTCCATTACGATCTGCCGAAAAGTCCATCCGCTTTTTACAAAATCGTCCGTCTTTTCACCCACATCTATCACAACCGAGATGATGGCAAAAAGAAAAATGGCGAAAAAAAACGTGGAAAGGTATTTTTTTACAATGTACCAGTCTAAAATCTTCATATCGAAACCTTCCGTTTAGGAATGGTAAAAATAAGGAAATACGTGTTGCAGAATTGTAAATTTTGGAAAACGGCTAGGATTAGCATTCTACTTTCACTTTGCAGTTTATCCATTCGGCATCCAATTCTGCCTTGTTTTTTCTATAAAAAAGAATGGCAGGTTCGTTCCATTCCAGTACTTGCCATTGTATAAATGGTAAATTTCTTTCCTTTGCTTCCAACTTGAGTACATCCAATAATTGCTGTCCAATGCCGAATCGGCGGTATTTTTCAGTGACGACAATATCTTCAAGATACATAGTCTGTCCTTTCCATGTGGAGTATCTGATATAGTAAATCGCCATGGCGACTATTTGCTTGTCAATATTTTCGGCTACAAATCCCCACCAGACAGGATTTTTTCCAAAACCGCTTTCTTGGAAATGAGACAAGGAAACCGTCACTTCTTCCGGAGCTTTTTCATACAATGCCAACTCTTGCACCAGTTCCAACATTTGAGGACAGTCTTCCTTTACTGCTTTTCTAATCAAAAAAGTTTCTTGTGTCATATACCGCAAAAATAGCTTTTAAGGCTGACCTGCAAGCGAAACACGTATCTGTAATCCGGCTGAAGTTGTGGTCATCGGTACGGTCGTAGATATATAAGGTATCACTCTTTGTTGGTCAAAATAGAGTTTCAGATTGATACGATTGTTCAATATATAGTCAATGGAAGGCGAAATGGATATCACTTTTTGTCCACCTGTACTGTAGGAACTGGATTGATCCAAGACGCTGTTGTATTGCAAATCGTTCCTAAATGCCAAATCAAGGGAAATATTCAAATCATTTCCTTGTCGAGCCTTTCTGCTTCCCGGCAAGAACATCAGGTTAGCATTTCTTTTGCGCCAACTACCACCAATGGTAAATTGTGTGCTGTTTACCTCACTTACCTGATAATCTGTCAGACTAAGGCTCAGTGTTCTGCTTTTTGCATATTGGAAACGGATATTGTTCTGGGTTCTAGTGGTCATATCCAATCCAACCAAAGGCTGAAACTGTTCCGTTATCGTAATATTCGGAATCATGTAAAACGGAATGAAGTTACCCGTTGTGGGGTTGATGAATCCCGGCGTGCTTAGATGCAGTGGATCATAGTAGTTCAATGCACTGGTAAAGCTATTCATTCCCAATGTTGCATTGTAGGCATGTGTAAAAGTTATATTGGAAAATACAGTTGCCAAGGCAGGAATCGAAGCTAAGCCCGAATAAGTCAAACGCCAGTTGGGCAATGGCATCATACCTCCCAACGGATTTGTCTTCACGGATTTGTAGTTTTCTTTTACCAATGGTATTGTATTGGGATCTTTTCCGGAATAGGCTGCGATAAATGCCGGTATCAACACGTCTTGTGCATAACGCCCATAACCATTGGCGTAACCATCCGTTGTGCCTTGAGAGTAAGGATTCTGCGCAGCCATACGTTTGGAAATAATCGTTCTGAATTCCGAGAAGTTTTTGAACAGTTCAGATGCTTCCGATTTACTATGTTTGCTAAACATTGTTTTCATGGAAATGTAGGAAATGTTGAAACCTCCTGCCGCATAAGGACTTAACGCTGAGAAAGAACCATTGCCCAAAGTGTCTTTGAACAGGGCATTATATTGCTGGGAAAAAGATTTTTGTATGGATAGATCAATATTCAGATTTGGTAAAGGTTGCAATTGTGCCGTGACATTGAGCGTCTGCGTATAACTTTGGGTAAATACACTATTGAACAATGTATCTTGGGACAAAAGTCCTTTAGCAGCAAGATCATTCATCCATTGAGTTGTTGGCTGTTTACCAAATAACGAATAACCTAATCCTGGGCTGTTGGTTTTCCAGTTGTTTCCAAAATTGTCGGGCGAACTCATAATACCTGGTACACGACTATTATAACCGCTATTGTATTGGATATTGACGTGTTTGATGAGTGTTACTATTTGCGCTGCCGTCTTGACGATGCCACTTGTTTGGTATTGTTTCAACAATGCTTTTTCCATTTTTTGGGCTTTGCGGATAGCACGGCGCAATGCACGCCATTTTTTTAGTGCGAGTTTCTTTTCTGCACCTTTAAGGCCATAGACCACAGAATCTCTTGATGGCAATTGCATATGAGCAGTATCGCTGATTCCTTTTGGAACGACTCCCTGCGGAATGGAATTTTGTCCATTTCCATTTTGGTTCATGTTACCATTCTGAAAATTATTGTTCGTGGATTGCTCCGTTGCCTTTCTTAGAAAAGCGGACTTGTTGTACAACCTTGTAAAATCAATATCCGCTTGTAGTGTTTGTTGACGACTATTTTCCACAATGTTACCAAGATCCCTTGCCAATAGATTGGCAGCTATCCAGTTATAACTGGTAGAGAAATTGTATTGAGCCCTAATCCAATCTGTCAACGGCAATTTATCCAATGGTAGATTGTAGGTCAAAACAGAACGCTGCTGGAAGGTTATTGTACGTCCACCTTTCCAGAAATTTTTCCAAACAGAATCTTTTTTGGCTCTTGTGTTAAGCGCACCATAAGGTTCGTCCACAACTGAATTGTTGATGGCAGAATAATCCAGGTTCAAATTTTTGGACAATTGCCAACGTAAATTATAATACCTATCAATCAAAAAGTACTTGTCGTAAGTCGTATCTGTCGGAAGACTCGTAAACGAACTTCCTGCCAGCGTAATGGATCTCGGCATATAAACGCCCATTTGACGATCCACATTCATCCTAAAACTCATCAAAGACGGTATTGGATTGATATTGAAATCTCTCAATAGGGCAAGCCAAGGTGATTTTTTCTTGAAGAGTTTTTGGAACGGATAATAAAAATGGTCTTGTCCATTGAAAGTATATCCAAAACCGCCTTGATGCCTAGTAATGTTGTTACCCAAAACGGTAGGGCTTGATTGCACAATACTGCTGTAACCATAACTAAAATCAAAATTGCTAAGACTCCACAATTTAGGTTTTGCTGTCATTTGTCCAAAACGGACATTGGAAAAATTGAACATCTTAGTTGTCGATTGATCCAATGCGATTTTCCGAATGGAATCCTTTGCAGCTTTGGACCCAGCCATAGCTAGTTTGGTTTTGTACAATACATCCTGATCATAAGGATCGTATTTAGGTGTAAACACAGTCCTGTTGATGCTTGCATATACAGGAATGGAAAAGCCCATCCTTTGCGGAAATAATTTTCCTACGTTCAAGCTTGTCGACGCATCCAACTGCACCATGCTGGACATGGATCGCTGATTAGTACTTTGGTCAATACTTCCCCATCCGGCACTATACGTATTTCCGGAAACAGATAAAGTTCCCAAATCGGCTAACTGCATGTCTACACGACCTAAGGCCGCCCAACCACCTTGATTATCAATATTGGACAATCGCAGTTCGTCAACCCACATTTCAGCACTTAATGCTTCTGATGTATTCGGATTTTCAATACCAATTAAGAAACCTGCAACTGCAGCCAGATTTGGATTTCCTAAGACGGACATTGTCTGTCCGTTACTAGCTATTTCACGGTATATCTTAGTTGTGGTGGCTCCACTGTTGTTTCTTCTCAATTTCAATTGCACGAGATCCTGAAGGGCCAGATTCAGCTCATTGGTCGATGGCCATATCTGTTCAGCCGATGCTGCCGCAGAGGGAGAGGTAATATGAAGCGGTATTTTTATTTCGTAATAGTTGTTCAAGTAATCTTGTCCAATACGGATAACCGCGTTTAACTCATTGTCCGCCACAGCTCTTTGCCCATTGACAGACTCCGCATGTATGAACATGTTCATCTGTCCATATCGGCGAAGATCCATATTCATTCCCTTGATCACAGCTCTTGCGTCTCCCTTTTGAAGACTTGTCACTTTTAGGGACATAGACTGCTCGTTTTGCAAGACATTCACCCCATTGTTAGCCAAGGATTGTATACGTTCCACGCCAGGAGGCAGTTTGTAGGGAATGGGTAAACGACCGCTATTGTCTTCCAGATTGACGGCAGAAACATTCAAACTCGTTATTGAGGTTGTTGGCAAAGAAGTGTAATTGCCTACAGTATCCAAATAATATGTAAAATTGCGCCATTGGTTTCGGATTAAATCCAAACGCGCAAAACGTAAAGTGACTGAATCCTCGAAACCAGTCAGATACATTCGAACAAATCGAATAGATTTAAAATCACTGATAGAACCCACTTTGCTATCGTAGTTTTTAACCGGAATGCGGAACAAATACCAGTTTTCCGTAGCGGTGCTATCATTAGCCAATTTAGGTGTAATGGTTCTTTTGTCCACAATATAGCCATCACCAATCTGCATATTGGGTTTCAGGTTCAGATCATATTCGAAATAATCCTCACTTTCGTTTAATGTATTGTCTCCATTTAGGTCCTCATTATCCGGATACATCGTTGCTGCCGGAGAGAAGGTAGAGCTGCTTGTTGCAATGGCTGAGTTGCCTTCAGGGTTATTGAAGTTCTTATACCTAGCAAGCAAACCACTATTCGAATTATCGAAACTTGGATCACGATACCATAAATAATTGTCATTGGATGGATCGGATTCTGCCTTTTTGTAAATAGCAGAATTGATTCCGAAAGTGCTAGCTAAACGAGCAAGGTAATCGCTGCGTCTTCTTCTTTCGCCATCATCATTTAATCCATCCAAACCAATATCCTGATAGGTACGATCCGACGCTGTATTACTAAATGCATTAGTCAACTGTATTGGATTCAGCGGTGCTTTTCCCCAAACGGTTGTTGAATCTTCCAAAGAAGTTGTTGTTGGAGTAGACAAACCATTTTCATAAAAATGTTTTCCGTCTTTTAAAATATCCTCACTGACATTACCTAAGTTGAAAACCAATTTTCCTCCGGTACTTGTAGGCTTGTACAAGAACGGATCCTGCACCCAAAACTCTACATATTCAATATTGTTGGTTTCGAAATCCGTTTGTGGAATGGCGCGCATCAAGCCACCCCATTTTGTCTTTGGACCTTTGAAAAGGCCATTAGCATCCAAATCGTTGGTAGACGTATTAAAGTTATAGGGCCCTTTTTCTTTAGGAAAATAAGAGATGTCAAATGTTGTCAACTGCGTAGTAGAAACGGTTGTACTTTGTTCAGGAAACAATTCTTGATTGTAGACAGCTCTTGTTCTCAGATCACTTAGTGCAGAGAGATTGTGTCGCAATGGATTGTTTGCATTATTCTTATCCTGTAATACCGCATCAATATTGTACCAAGCAATTTTTGCTCTGTTGTTATTGTATGCTAAAGAATCAATCAAAGTAGCTTCTGGAAACAATCCATTCCCTGCAGGCGTCGATCCCAATGCCCAAGCAGTTAAAGGATAGCGTAAATCGAAACCACTGCTGGCACTTTCGAAATTATCAATATACACGGAAGCTTGTGTACCCGTTCCAATCTGTGATGGCTGACCTGGTTTCAATATAGCAGCTTCTCCATAAGCGTTGATTGTACTCATCGATTTGGAGGAATAGTTTGGAAGTTTATTGAGCCAACGTGTCATGGCAGGCCACTCCGATTTGTAGTTGAAATCTACGCCATACATGGTATTGTTGATCGGATCCTCACCATAGAAAGTCTGTGTAGTATAAGGTCTTTCCGTCAATTTTTCCATCGTGGCGCCAATCGACAGCTTATTACTTGCCAAGTAATCCAAACGCAATCCCATGAAACTGCGCTGCATGGTCGTGGTCGTATTATTTTCAAATTGAACATTGATAGGCTGACCGGAAGACGCAATACCCTGGTTCAATATCTGGAGTGTACCATTGGTATAATCAATAACAAAATCTGTATTTTCTATCAATGGCTGACCTCCGGAAGTGACTATGACAGAGCCCTGAGGAATGTTAACCGCACCAAGGGAAATGGTAGAGGTAGAAGATCCTTTTACGGTTCCCATCAAGGCAAATCGGTTAAGATTGGTATAAGTTTGCGCAATGGATTTGATACTGTCGTACAATGCCGTATACACATATTTTTGGGCAATAGAAGGATCGACTCCTTGATATGCCAATGAGTCCAAATCATGACCAAATGGTTCCAATACAGGAAAAATGATTCTTCCTTGTTGAGGTAAAACTGTGAATCCATTAATATAGTCAAAATTCCCATCTGATTGGGGTGAACCTAATGCATTGAGCCTATCCGCGTTTACAATACTCAATATAGCCTGACCGGAAGTCGCCGGAGACGATTCTGGCAAAAATCTTTTTGTTCCACCAGCCACTTCTTTGTAATACAAACTTAATCTAAAGCTGCTACTATCCACTTGCGAAACATCCAATGTGTAGACATTTTTCATCATCAATTTCCAAATAGGCAAATTGATTCTTTGGGAAGTAGCTTTCAATAGTTTTAGATACAGTACTTTTTGAATACCCGATGCAGAGTCTAACGCTACATCAGAAGCAAATTCACCGACTTGATACGTGCGTCCATTATAAGTGTATTGGAAAGCCACACCCAATACATCATCGGACTGCAATTGTGAATTAAGCGAAACGAAACCAATAGAAGGATTAAACGTATAATCAACACCTTGTGTCAACTGACGTGCGTATACTTTTTCGAAATCCTGCACCGGTTGCAATCCTTGTGATTGCAAAAAAGTAGAAGCCAAAGCACCGTTTCTGGCCATGCTACTATTGACAATCTTATTATAAATATCATTGTCTCCGTTATCCGGCAATTCGCCCAGACCAACAGAATGTATATTGGAATTGTACGGTTGCGATTCTCCCAAGTCCATCAAGCCAACCACGTTTCTTGCATTTGTGACGGTACCTGTCCTATTGGTGACCCACACTTCCATCCTTGTGATATTGACCTGGCTTCTTGTGACTGGCAGATTGGCCATGTTGAAATTGAACTTGTTCTTGAAATATTGAGACAAGAGAAAGTTTCTGTTTTCGTCATAGTCGTCCATCATCTTATTGATGGTCTGTGAGACACCTCCCGATTGCAAGGTCAAAGACTGCTTTTGGGAGCGGCTAGTTGCAATGGCGGCCGTCAAAAACAATTTGCCAAATTGAAGTTTAGCCTTAATACCCATCAGATTTTGGATACTACTCATCAACGTTCCTTTCGTCTGAAAGGACATGTTACCAGCTTCGATCGATTTTAATATTTCATCATCGTAACCATTGTATCTTAGCTTGATCTGGTTTTCATAATCAAAGGTCGACTGGGAATTCCAACTGATGGGCAAAGTCATCTTACTACCAATATCCGCCATTGCGTTGAAATTGATATCGGCATTCATATCAAAACCGCCTGTACGTCTTGCATTTTCGGACAAAGTTGGGTTATTGACATATTGGCCTTGATACCCCAGTTTTAGGTCAATATTTCCCTGTGGACGTATGTCTACGAGCTTGCCTGATGGCGTGACACCAAAAGTACGGTTGAAGAAATTTTCGGAAATTCTCGGCTTTGGACGCGTTTGTTTTTTATTCAACAGATCCAACGCCTTTGACTTGTAATTGAAATATTGGTTTTCCTCATCTCTTCCCTGAAGGCCCATTAGTTGGTTGAGCGTCAATTCCGTGGGATTACGATAATATAGGTCTCCAATTTTTTCGTAGATGACATATTTACCTGAAATAGAATCAAACTCAACCCGCCTATTGAGAAGCGATGTATCGCGTATATCGAATGGATTACGACTAGGATTGTATAACGCATCGCCTCTTCTATCCTTTATGGGATATGGTAGACTGTCTTTGTTCTGCCCCATGGATAGGATTGGAGCCAGTAAACAAAAACCAGTTATTAAAAGCGAAAAATGTTTTTTGTCGAACAACTTTGTTATGGATTACAAATCTTTCCGCATATACATTATCCCCTACAATTAGGTCTTGTATATCATCACGGAAAATAAATACTATTCAATAACGAAACATTAACGTTTTAATTATATATGTGTAGAAATTAACTGATTAGAGATTCTTTAATGCGGCTTTAATCAATAATTCCACATTGGATTTTGATTCTGGAGAGTGGGACATGGCTTTTTGGACGGCCTTTTCTGCTAAAGGTCGGCCAATACCTAAAGCGATGAGCGCTTCTAAGGCGTCTTGCTCATGCCTTCCTGCTGTTATGTTGCCAGCCAATACATCTAACTTTTGGTTATCGAACTGTTTCGTTAGTTTATCCTTTAGCTCAACAATCAGTCTTTCCGCCGTTTTTTTGCCAATACCTTTGATACTTTCCAGTTGTTTGACATTGTTTTGTACGATGGATTTCATCAATTCCTCCGGAGCCATTCCAGAAAGCATCATACGCGCAGTGGAAGCGCCAACGCCCGAAACGGATATCAAATGCAAAAACAGTTTTTTCTCTTCCATGGTAGAAAAGCCATACAATGTCTGTGCATTTTCGGTAATATGCAAATAGGTAAACAATTGACCTTCTTGCTGGTTTTGTATAGTTGAGTAGGTGTTTAAGCTAATCTGCACCTCATAACCAACACCATTAACATCAATGATGGTCTGTGCAGCAGACGGAAAACTAAATTTACCTCTTAGAAATGCAATCATATTGGGCTCTTTATTTGCAAACTTCCTTTTTTTTCGCTTTTGGTAAATAGTATTTTCAAAAAATATCTTTAGTTTACGATTTCAAACATCAATATCATTTTTTATGACCAACAATGGCTTTACACAACCAGATGGATATTACCAACAGCCAATCACCAATACAAATAGTCCGTCCAATGACGATCGTAATATGGCTATGCTAGCCCATGTGTTGGCATTTTTTACAGGTTTTATCGGTCCGCTCATCATCTATATTACCAAAAAAGACGAGTCACCATTTGTAAAAGAGAATGCTGTCAATGTTTTGAATTTTCAGATTAGTCTTTTCATCTATATGTTTGTGTCTTTTATTCTTGCCTTTGTGCTTATTGGATTTTTTCTTTTAGCTGCGCTTGGCATTCTTCATCTTATTTTCACCATTATGGGAGCAGTTGCGGCACATGACGGAAAGGTGTACAAATATCCTATAGCCATATCTTTTATTTCATAAAACAGCGCAACAGAAAAATTATGTCATACTGCATCGCTATCGAAAATATGCAACCGGAAGAACGAAAAGCACTCCACAAAGCATACCACGACCATCTTTATGGATTTCCGATACATGACGATAACGAACTTTTTGGTCGTCTTATATTAGAAATCAATCAGGCGGGGCTGAGTTGGGAAACCATTTTGAAAAAAGAAGAAGGTTTCAGGAAAGCTTACAGCAATTACGATATCCAAAAAGTTGCAAAATATTCAGAAAAAGACATGGAAAGGCTTTTGTCTGATGCGGGTATTATCCGTAACAAACTGAAAGTGAATGCCGCCATTGAAAATGCCAAAACCATATTAGAACTGCAAAAGGAATTCGGCTCATTCGAAAAATGGCTGGAGCATCATCATCCCAAAACAAAAGAAGAATGGACCAAGCTTTTCAAAAAGACCTTTAAATTCACCGGAGGCGAAATTGTCAACGAATTTTTGATGAGTATTGGCTACCTTCCTGGAGCGCATTCCGAAAGCTGCCCCATTTACAAAAAAATACTCCGGCAAAAACCTCAATGGAAACGTTGAAGTAGGTTTTTGGTCGGGTTTTCACATCATTCCAAAAAATGTAATATTTTTGCCGCCACATTTTTGACTTATACACAAACAATATGAGTAGACCGAGAGCGGCAATCACATCTGTTGGAGGGTATGTTCCTGAATATAGACTTACCAACCAAGAGTTGGAAAAGATGGTGGATACAACCGATGAGTGGATCCGTACACGAACCGGAATCGAAGAACGAAGAATTTTAAAAACACCAGGGCTCGGAAGTAGTGATATGGCGGTGCCTGCTATCCAAGAGATTCTAAAAAAGAAGAATCTCGACCCCATGGAGATAGATGCCATCATCTGTGCGACAGTGACTCCAGACATGGTATTCCCGGCTACAGCCAATATTATTGCAGATAAAATCGGCGCTCGCAATGCTTTTGGATTTGATTTGGAAGCTGCTTGTAGTGGATTTGTTTATGCATTGACTGTTGGTGCTTCTTTTCTTGAATCGGGCCGCTGCAAAAAGATAATCGTGGTAGGTGTGGACAAGATGAGTTCAATGGTCGATTATACGGACAGAAGTACTTGTATCATATTTGGAGATGGCGCAGGAGCCGTTTTATTGGAATTGGTAGACGAAGAAGAAAATATCGGTATTATGGACACCATATTGAAATCCGATGGATCGGGAAGCAAGCATTTGCACATGGTCGCTGGCGGATCTGTAAAACCACCGTCTATTGAAACCGTTACCAACAAAGAACACTACATCTACCAAGAAGGACCATCCGTATTCAAATATGCAGTAACCGACATGGCAGAAGTCAGTGCCGAAATGATGCAAAGACACAATCTTACACCAGACGATATTGACTGGTTGGCACCACATCAGGCTAATCTTCGTATTATAGAAGCCACTCGTGAAAGAATGGGTATACCAAAGGAAAAGGTAATGGTCAATATTACACGTTATGGTAATACTACAGCAGCTACCATACCATTGTGTCTTTGGGAATGGGAAAGCAAATTGAAAAAGGGTAACAACCTTATCCTTGCCGCATTTGGCGGTGGTTTTACCTGGGCATCTGCTTGGATCAGATGGGCATATGATACCAAATAATTACATTTTCACAAATATCAATACAAAAGGCCTTCATGATGAAGGCCTTTTGTATTAGATGGAACTTATGAAGTTTTTTCCGCTTTCTTTTCTGCTCGTTTTTCGGCTAGTGTTTTGGACACTTCTGCTTCGGGTTGTCCATCTTCTCTTACATAGTCATTATAGTACATTTTGTAAAAAATGAAGAAATACGATATAAGCAAAGGCCCAAATATCAAACCTGAAAGTCCAAAGAATTTCAATCCTAAAATAACACCCAAAACCGTAATGATGGGATGCACGTCCGCCATCTTTTTGGCCAATACAAAACGAATGACGTTATCTACTGATCCCAATATCAGTAAACAGATTCCTAATACCGTGAAGCCTTGCCAAACATGGCTTTCGGCCAATAAGTATATAGAGATCGGAATGTAAATGACCGCCGAACCAACGACCGGAATAATAGATGCAAAACCTGTCAAGACCCCCCAAAAGCCGGGTTCTGGTACACCTCCTACAAGATAGGCAACATAACCACAAAGTCCTTGAGCGACGGCAATAAGCGGAATACCTAATGCATTACTAACCGTTTGCTGATACAATTCTTTTCCCAAAATATTTACATGCTTCGGTTCAAAAGGCAAGTATTGTTCTAGTTGCCCTTTCAAGTCCTTGCTCGTAAGCAAGAAATAATAAAAAAAATACATCATAGCAATAGACGACAACGCATTGACTCCGGTATTGACTATTAGACCAAGAATTTTGGTAGCAATCGCAGGGATACCTTCAATAGTTTTGGGAGAAAGGATGCTATAGTTCGTTTTTTCTTTTATGGTCGCGTCCAAAGATTTCACCAAATCTAAAATCTGCTGAGGATTACTCAACAATTCTGACACTTTGCCATACAGAAGTGTGACAAACAAGGAAACTGGTAAAAGAATGATAAAAAACGAGGCTACCATGATAATGATGGCGGAAAGACTAGGTTTAAGTCTAAATTTTTTTGTAAGTTTATCCATCATACCTTTAGTCAGTATGTAAAATATGACACTACCCAAAAAGGCTGTAAAAAATTCTATTAGGCCATAAAAAAGAAATATTCCTAAAAGAATAATTACAATCAAAAGCGTCAGTTGCTTGGATTTTTTTTGGCTAGATGTATTTTGCATCGTTAAATGGTATAAAGATTGCTAAGTTTAATATTCGTAAATCTTTTGTTAGTACAACAAAAATATTGTTTTTTTTGTTTGACACTTAATAACTTATATAATGAAAAAGGATAATCAGAAACTATTGACAGGGTTAATCATCGGTGCGGCTGCAGGTTCTGCACTTACAATCTTATTACAGGGAGAAAATGGAAAGAAACTATTGTCTGCCATAAAAGACACAGCCAAAACTACAGGTGAGGAAGTAAAAGATGGATTTGCGTCTGCACAATCCGGATTGGAATCCCTTTTGAGTAAAGGAAAAAAATTCTTGGAAGACTTAAAAGGAAACGGCAGCAAAAGATTGACAATCGATGAGGAATTGGATGAGATATTCTCATAGCCCCATATTCTAGTTTTGTGGATGAGCCACAATCATATCCTATAAACCAGTAAAAAAATTATGGAAAAGAACCAATCAGATTTCTTTATCCAATATAGAAACAAGCTGTTTAGTTACATAAACAACTTGGTATTGTTAACCAAGCTTGAAGCGACCTCCAAACTTGCTAAGCTCATGTCCATGATGGTGATATGGGCAATTATCGGCATTTTGACCTGCATGGTTATTTTGTTTGGGAGTTTTTGCGCCGCCTATTTTTTTAGCGACCTTTTTGACAGCAATATGAAGGGGTTTGGTCTGGTAGCCATCATTTACGTGGTTGTTACCGTATTGATTATTTTCATGGGAAAAAATTTCGTGAAGAAATTCATAGTCAACCAGATCATCAGCATCATTTTTGAAAAAACCGCCAACGACAACGATGAAGAAAAAGCAGAAAATACAGCTGACTGAGGATCTTTCCTATATAGATAACCTAGATGATCTGGAATCCAAAATCAGACAGACTAAGTTTGCGCTTCGTTCTGATGAACGTCTCTTAAGGGAAGGAGTTAAGGAAATACCTAGGGAAAGCATCAAGGCAACGTTTGGAAGCGTAGTTCCTTTTTTTGCCAAAACGGTAGTCGCCGAAAAAACTTGGAACGTGATACAGACAATTGTATCCTTGGTTTTAAACAATCCTGAAAAACGCAATTTCAAAGGCGTATTCGACAAAGACTACCTTCAACAAACACTGAAACAGATAGGCGTATTTGTCGGACTCAATCTTGTCAAATCGTTTATGGCAAAAAGACAGAAAAAAGGATAATTTTTCAAATATTTAAATCGTTTAAACTATGAGATCCATATTGTACATCATCGCAGTTATAGCTGTTATTGGTTGGCTCTTAGGCATGTTCGTTTTCTCGGTAGGACATTTAATTCATATTTTGATTGTTCTTGCCGTAATTTCGCTGTTGTTGGGACTTATCTCTAAAAGTTAGTAAAACGATAAGGTCTTTTTGGCAGAAGTAGTGTTCACCTATAAAATAATTGCATAGTCTTTTTGAGAGCGGTCAAAATAACATTTCGAATCCTAGGATGGATCATAATGAGCATACTTTTACTAGTGGTGCTCATTGTCATTCTTATACAAGTCCCTTCTATACAAAATTGGGCGAAAAACAAGGCCGTCACTTATCTTGAAAATAAGATCCACACCAAGGTCTCTTTAGGCAAAATCAACCTTCGCATATTAGACGGTTTACAGCTTGAAAAGCTTTATCTCGAAGATCAAAAAAAAGACACACTTCTCTATGTTGATGATTTTCGTGTAGACATTTCGGTATTGCAACTTTTGCGATCTAAGGCGATGATTTCCAATATCGAATTGAATGGAGCCGTTGCCAACATCATTCGTCAACAACCAGATTCTGTTTACAATTTTCAATACATCATCGACGCTTTTGCAAGTGGTGATACGACGCAGAAAGTCAGCGATACATCTTCCTCTTTTTTTGTCAATATACAAAAATTGGGATTGAGCAAATTACGACTCAACTTCAAAGATGATGTATTGGGCATGCAAGCCAAAGTTAGTATTGGCAAATTAGAAACAAGTTTGCACAATTTCGATACAAAAACACTGAATACGGATATTCCTTCTTTTGTTTTTTCACAGTCCAATATCTGGTTTGAGCAGTATAAACCCTTGGTTATGTTGGCCAAAACGGATAGTACAATCACTGTTTCCACAGGAAAAGACACATCCACACTTTCGCTTCCTATAAAGATTGGCAATATCAAACTTGACAGTATTGGATTGCATTACAAAGATAATGTTGGCAATATGCTGGTTGATGGTACAGTAGGCAAATTGAGCCTTGAGCCTAAGGAAATCAATATAGCCAAAATGAGTTTTGACATAAGCGATATACAGCTTTCCAAAACAAAGTTTTTGGTTGATATGGGGAAAAGTAATGCTCAAAATACGCCGAAAGACACAGCAACTTCCACAACCAATTGGCTATTTGCCATACAAAATATTGGCATCGACAGTGTTGATGTCGCCTACAATGATTTAACATCCAAACCGATTAAAAAGGGAATGGATTACGGCCATTTAGCTTTCAAAAACATTCAATTGGGAGGCAAAAATATCAAACTGACGCCAACTCAATATAGCGGCGAAATAACCAAAGGAACGCTTTCGGAAAAAGGTGGATTACAGTTAAGAAAGCTACAATCAACTTTTGTTTACAATGATCAAGGTGCTTCTTTAGGTAAATTATTGTTGCAAACAGACAAGACCACACTTCGCGATTCCATGAAAGTCAGCTACAAATCACTGGATGCCATCATGAAAGATCCTGGGGAAATGTTTTTGTATGCAAGGTTGGTCAATACATCGATTTACATGGGAGACATTCTCAATGTTGCGCCGATGCTGGCCCAATACATGGAAGGTTACCAAAACAGTACATTCAAACTCAATACAATTGTAAAAGGAAAAGTCAAAGACTTAAATGTTCCTAATCTAGAATTGAGCGGACTGAACAATACGTATGTAAAAATGTCTGGTACGATGCGTGGCCTTCCCGATCCAAACAAAATGTATTTTGACCTGAAAATCGATCAATTGCGTTCGACTTTGGAAGATATCAAATCACTTATTCCAAAGGAAATGCATCCAGATTCGCTTATTCACGGAAAAGGTCCTATCAATCTGAGAGCAGCTATCAAGGGTACAATGTCCAATTTTTCTATTCCTTATTTGCAGTTTCGAGGTTTGAAAAATACCTACGCAGATCTTTCCGCGAGTGGTTCTGGCTTGCCTGATATGAAAAAGGCATATTTCAATGTCAATATCAAAAAGTTCAACATTTCCGCTGCAGACATCGAAACGCTCGCGCCTATTGGATCCATTCCAAAAGACAAAATCCGTATTCCAAACAATATCAGCGCATCGGGTTATTTCAGAGGTGGACTTGCGGCGATGAATACCGATTTGAAAATCAATACAACCAATGGTGGTGCGACGGTAAAAGGGAGTTTGAACAAGGCCGGTGTATATGATTTTACGATGGGATTGCAGGATTTGGATCTTGGATATATTGCCAAAATGGACACCGTTTTGGGTAAAATGACTTTGCAAGCGGCAGCAAAAGGTTCGGGGTTGAATCTGACCAAGTTTGACAAAAATGCGCTTGTTTCGCAGTTTAACGCAGATATCGTTTCGGCCGATATTTACGGTTACAACTACCAAAATTTCAATACAAGCGGAACAGTAGAAAAAGGAATCGTCAATGCCAATACGGCCATATTGGATTCCAATATCCAATTTTCCATGCAGACGATGGCGAATATTTTACCACAATATCCTTC
>QFOI01000248.1 GCA_003241175.1 Pseudopedobacter saltans | reverse complement strand
CGATTAGAGGTTTGTTATCCGCAGAATTAGCTTCGCAAAATATAATGCCAGAATTAGATATTTTGAAATTACGTAATCAATTTGTACAAAGTAATGAACTGATTGATTTACTAGAAAATAGCATCGATCAAAAACGTAACAGTAATGAAAAAAAAACTATCGCTCTTGAACAACGAGATCCAATTTTAAAAGTTTTAAAAGATTATTTGCTAAAATTACAGAATCTAAATATTTCTAAATTTGGACCTAATCCAAAACTGGAAATAGTTTTGGAGGACTATAATTATGCAGTTAAAGAGAAATATTATCTGAGCTAGGATTCTAGCTCGGATATTTTATATGTTATGACTAATTTAGATTGGCATCTTTTGTTAGTAAACATAGCTTGTTAGTAATCATGTACTGTCAATATACATGTGTATATCAATTAATGTAATTATCTTTAATTTATTTTTTACTAATTAGTAATGATTTTATGTTTCGACACCTATTATATTGGAGATAAAGCGAAAACAATAAGTTTGGCTTTTACTGAATGGGAATCGTTTTCTGGATTTGAAATTTTTTCAGAAATGAAAGAAGGCGTTGCTGAATATGTTCCAGGTGAGTTTTATAAGCGAGAATTGCCTTGTATTCTTAGTTTACTTTCTAAAATCAATATTGACAGAATTGAAGCTATTGTTGTAGATGGTTTTGTTTATTTAAATGATATTGGAAAACTAGGACTTGGAGGTTATTTATATAAAGAACTTGATGGAAAAATTCCAGTTATTGGTGTTGCCAAAACAGATTTCTTGAGTCTTGTGCATTACAAAAGAGAGTTGTTAAGAGGTTCAAGTAAAAATCCTCTATACATCACTGCAATAGGTATGGATTTGGATGTTGCTACCCAATTCGTAAAAAGTATGCATGGTGATTTTCGAATGCCAACACTATTAAAAGAATTAGATAGGTTGACTAAAGAAAAAGATGGATAGCTTTGATTTTTTAAAATATTTTTTTTGAGTCTATTATTATATTTTGACAAGTTTTCGTGGATTGAATGGCTAATCTTTAGTTTGTTCACCAATATTTTTTTATATCTTTTTTCTATTGGATTGTATAAAGTTATTGACAGGATATGCCACAAAAGCAAAATACAGAAAAACGATCATCCCGTAACCAAAGATGATTTTTTTTTAAGTTTTCTTACCGTTTTTTTGAATACGGTGATAATGTTATTAGGTGTTTATTGTTGGAAAATGGGTTGGATTGCTCTTTACCAGAATTCAACACTATTGTTAGTGATTTTTGAGACATTGGCTATTGTATTGATAATGGATCTTTTAATGTATGCTTTTCATTATGCGGCACATATTTCTTTTGTGTATAAAATTTTGCATCGAAAACATCACGAGCATACAAGTACCAATTATCTAAGTTTGTTTGTATTGCATCCATT
The DNA here is from genome assembly GCA_003241175.1 of Pseudopedobacter saltans. Taxonomy (GTDB): domain Bacteria; phylum Bacteroidota; class Bacteroidia; order Chitinophagales; family Chitinophagaceae; genus Rhizosphaericola. The sequence continues at coordinate 4,131 of QFOI01000248.1, read as the reverse complement.
TGAAACGTTAGGTTTCGGGTTGATGATGATTGTTGTTTTTATGTTGTGGGATTTCAGTTTCTATTCTATAGTTATCTATCTTTTTGTTAACTTAATTTGGGGCACGGTTGGGCATCTCAACCGCGAATTTTTTCCAAAATGGACTGAACATTTTTTTGTTGGAACGACTAACTTTCACCACAATCATCACCTTGACGAATCCAAAAATTTTGGTTTTTATACTTCTATTTGGGATAGACTTTTTAAGACTTTTCAAAAAACTGAATAGTGTTTTAATAAGATTACTTCGTTAACACTTTCTAGTTCTTCACTTTCCAGCCTTCTTCTTTATCATATTTCAGTTTGTAAGTTTTGGTTAAAAACTCACTGTTGTCTTGCGGATTTTTTTGAAATAGGACAAAAGGAGTATTCATTTTTTTAAGAGATACCGTAACTTTCGCTATCGCATCATTTACTTTGGAGAAGTCAACAGGCTTTTCCTCTGTAAGTTCATAGGTCACGGCTTTTACGGTTGCATTGTTTGCGTCTTGTTTGAGAACGTACTCACTAGCTTTTTGAGTGAGTTTCGCACTGTAGGTAAAGCTGCTATCTTTAGATAGGAATTTCTTTTTTGCACTTAATAGATTTAGCGTGATGTAGCCTTCACTAGCCAGTTGACGATAATTTTCTAGTTCAGCATATTCTTTCTTGCTATTAAACTTCAATTCACCAAAATCAAATTTGGTAGTTTTAAATTCTGGGTTTCCTTTTAAATAAGTGGTAACTACTCTTCCCGCTTCTTCGGCATTGATACTAGAACTGTTTTTGCAGGCAAAAAAGAAAGTAGCCAATAACGTCATCAATATGATTTTTTTCATGGTATTTGTTTTGAATCTACAAGGCACAATTTAGTTTTTTCTTTTAAATCTATTTGATTTCTCCAAATTTTCTAAATATGTAAGAATCGTTAATGAAAAAAATATCAGTACAATACCTATTTTTACTGCTCCGAACGTTGTTTTGAGGTTCGGGATCTTAAAATATCGAATATTGGAAAATCAAGATGACAAACAGTTGAAGAGAGGATTGGCAAATCGTCATATTCAGTTAATCGCGTTAGGTGGTGCAATTGGCACCGGATTGTTTTTAGGTATTGGTCCAGCAGCAGTATTGGCAGGACCCTCCGTTATTTTGGGATATGCATTTGCGGGAATTATTGCATTTTTCATCATGCGTCAACTGGCCGAAATGGTTGTTGAAGAACCTGTTTCCGGTAGTTTTAGCCATTTTGCATATAAGTATTGGGGTGGTTTCGCAGGCTTTGCGTCTGGTTGGAATTACTGGATGTTGTACATCCTAGTTAGTATGTCGGAGCTGACGGCGATTGGTGTTTATGTTCAATTTTGGTGGCCGGAGATACCTCTTTGGGTATCTAGTACTTTCTTTTTTGTAGTCATCAATGCTTTGAATCTTGCTTCTGTCAAAGTGTATGGAGAGGCCGAATTCTGGTTTTCTATCATAAAAGTAGTTGCCATATTGGCGATGATTGTTTTTGGTACATATTTATTGGTAAGTGGGACTGGGGGTGATAGTGCAACTATTACGAACCTCTGGAATAATGGCGGATTTTTCCCGAAGGGATGGTTAAGTAAGGATGTCAATGGAAATTATCAAGGATTGCTTTCGGCTATGGCATTGATCATGTTTTCCTTTGGTGGATTGGAATTGGTTGGAATTACCGCTGCAGAGGCCGAACATCCGGAAAAAAATATTCCAAAAGCAACAAATCAAGTTATTTATCGCATTCTGATTTTCTATGTGGGAGCATTGATCATACTTTTTTCTCTTTCTCCTTGGGCAAACATTACGGGAGAAAGTAGTCCGTTTGTAATGGTTTTTGAAAAACTGAATGGATTTGAATTTCACTTGTTTGGACATACTATTTTTTTTACAAAGTTAATTGCCAATGCTCTGAACATAATTGTATTGACTGCAGCGTTATCTGTATACAATAGTAGTGTTTACAGCAATAGTAGGATGTTGTTTGGATTGGCAGAGCAAGGGAACGCTCCAAGGTTTTTATCTAGGCTCAACAAAAATCATGTGCCCATTCGCGCAATTTTGGTTTCTGCTATCTTCGCTGCCATATGTATTGTGGTAAACAAATTAATACCTGAAAAGGCATTAGGTATATTGATGTCACTTGTGGTGTCAGCGTTGGTGATCAATTGGATCATGATTAGCTACACGCATCTAAAATTTAAATCTGCTCATACATCTACCAAAACAAAATTTCCGTCTTTTCTATATCGACTCAGTAACTATATATGCCTTGTTTTCTTATTGGGAATCATGGCTTTGATGTGGTTGACAGGATTGAAAATGTCAGTGGAATTGATGCCTATATGGATTGTACTTCTTTACATTTTTTATCTTATAGTAAAATGGTATTCAAAAAAAGAAAATACCCGCTCTTAAATCATTTTGTTTTTAAAAGTTTCCATGAGTTGCTTTTTATAACTTTCTCCGACATAAATGTTTTCTTTATAGTCTTTTAAGAATACCTCATCCTGCTCTATCATCCTGATTGCAGCCAAGGATACAATATAAGATTTATGGATACGCATGAAGTATTTAGACGGGAGTCTTGTTTCTAGATCTTTTAGATTAAGTAGTGCTAACGTTTTTTGATGTTGATGTACAATGGAAACATAGTTTTTCATTCCTTCAATATAGTCAATTTCATTAAGCATTATTTTCAATAGTTTGCCTTTTTGTTCTGTTTTGACTAGGATAAAATCATCGTCAATACTTGTCTCTGACAGAGAATTTTGCATGGGTTGTATAATGTTGACTGCTCTTTGTGTCGCTTTTAGAAAACGTGGCAGTGAGATTGGTTTCAATAAGTAATCTAAAACGTCTAATTCAAACCCTTCCACTGCGAATTCTGAATAGGCTGTAGTTAATATTACTTTGCTTTTCCCGTTTATAGCTTTTATAAAGTCCATGCCGCTTATTTCCGGCATCTGAATGTCCAAGAAAATGAGATCTATTTTCTCTTCTGCTACTTTTTGTAGTGCATTGAGAGGATTTGTAAAACTTCCAACATGATGAATGAAAAGTGTTTGTTTAAGGTAAAATTCAATAACGTCTATTGCCGCTTTTTCGTCATCTATTATTATTGCGTTGATCATTTTTTTAATGGTAGTTGTAGTGTGATCAAATAAGTTTCTGTACCATCTTTTATTTCCAATTTCGCGTTGCCTTGGTACAGCATTTCTAAGCGCTGTTTCGTATTATTGATGCCAATGCCGAAAGAAAGTTCTTTAGGTCCTATTTTCTTTTTATTAAAACAACTAAAAGATATGTTATCATCAATTACGAGCGATATAGACAAAGGATAGTTGGTACTTCGGATGTCACCATGTTTAAAAGCATTTTCTAAGATTGTTATCAATACAAGTGGAACAACTCTTACGCCATTAATGTTTCCTTTTATGCCAAAAACAATATTTAGCTGATTTTCGAATCTCAATTGATTCATTTTGATAATGTTTCGGATATGTTCCACTTCCTTTGAAAGCAATACAAGACCATCGCTGTTGGCGTCATTCATCAATGCATATCGCATGATTTCCGAAATCGTAAGGAGCCCTTCGGACAACTCGGGAGAGTAGGGAAGAGACTTAGAGTAAAGAAAATTTAAGGAATTGTGCATGAAATGTGGATTGATCTGCGCCTTTAAGAAATTGTATTCTGCTCTGAGTTTTTCGATTTCTAGTTGGCTATTGCGTTCCAATAACTTTTGATTGCGTGACTTTTCGTCTTTTGTTTTTGCAGTGGATAGCGCATATACAACTATTAATAATATCATCACAACCCAAATGAGAATTCCTAAAATCGTAAAAAACAAAAGACTTTTTTCTCCGAATATTTTCTTGCTTTTCTCCGTATAGTCGGGATAGATGATATTTGTCAATAGACTGTAAGCAATGAATAGTAAGAGGAAAACAAGACCATAAAAAAGATAGTGTTTTGTCTTCTTTTTTAAAATACCCGCATAGTAATAGGTATTGGTTGTTATAAAAAAGAAAAAAGTGAAAAACAATATGGAAATTAGTTGCTGTCCAATTGCTTTTGGAGTCAGCATAT
>QFOI01000247.1 GCA_003241175.1 Pseudopedobacter saltans | reverse complement strand
GCTTTGTTTGGAAGTCAAGTCATCCATGTCCCTACCGACAAATTAATTTTGGCGATATTGGTGATACAGGTTGTTGCTATTGCAGGCGCTTATTTGATGGCCAAACTATCTCAAAAGTTTGGAAATGTACTTGTTTTGATGTTGACTGTTCTGATCTGGATTGGGGTTTGTATATTGGCCTATTTCATCACAACTGTCAACGGTTTTTATATTGTAGCAACATTGGTCGGTTTGGTTATGGGCGGCATTCAATCATTAAGTCGATCAACCTACGCTAAACTAATGCCCAAAACAGAAAACACAGCTTCCTTTTTTAGTTTTTACGATGTCACGGAGAAAGTGGCAATTGTATTGGGAATGTTCAGTTTCGGATTTATTGAAAACATTACAGGCAATATGCGCAGTTCCATCTTAGCATTGATCATATTTTTTGCTATTGGTTTCATCGGATTGGTCATTACAAGAAGCAAACAAAAAATAGTTGGTAGTATTCAATAGAAATATTACCTTTGCACCTCTAAAATTTTTTAATTGTACGGCAAAAACCGTACAGCCTAAATAAAATTCATTTATGAAAAAAGGTATCCATCCAGAAAACTACCGTTTCGTTGTATTCAAAGACATGAGTAACGGTGAAACTTTTTTGGGAAAATCAACAACAAGATCAAGTGAAACAATCACTTGGGAAGATGGTAACGAATACCCAGTCATCAAATTGGAAATTTCCAATACGTCGCACCCTTTCTACACAGGTAAAAACGTATTAGTTGATACTGCCGGTCGTATTGACAAATTCAAGAAACGTTACGCAAAAGCTGGAAAATAATTCCATGCTTTCGTCAAAAAATAACTTAATCCCTCCGGAAAACCGGGGGGATTTTGCTTTAGGTTTTTTTATACAAATACGTTATATCTTTCTGGTATTTAAAAAGTAAAATATTTGAACAAGTTCTTATATTTACCGACTCAATTATTGGATTTTAGCCTTAAACAACTATACACATTCAAAAAAGCAGATAATGACAACTATTACTAGTTACCCAAAAGAAAAGATCAAAATCCTTTTTTTGGAAAATGTCAGTGACAGAGCAGTCGAAAAATTTAAAGAAAACGGTTATACGGACGTCGTAAAGCTATCCAAAGCACTCGGTGAAGACGAATTAGTGGAAGCGATCAAAGACGTCCATCTTATAGGAATCAGATCCAAAACCCAAATAACAAAAAAAATCCTGCAAGCAGCCAACAAACTGCAAGCTATTGGATGTTTTTGTATTGGGACCAATCAAGTGGATCTTAACACTGCGGAGGAAGAAGGTGTAGCCGTATTCAACGCGCCATACAGCAATACTCGTAGCGTGGCAGAATTGGTTATCGGCACTTCCATCATGTTGATCAGGAGGATTTTTGAAAAAAATGAGTTGGCACACAAAGGTCTTTGGGATAAATCCGCTACCGGTAGTCATGAACTGCGCGGTAAAACTTTAGGCATTATCGGCTATGGCAATATTGGTTCGCAGTTAAGCGTATTGGCAGAAGCAATGGGTATGAAAGTTATTTTCTATGATACAGAGATCAAATTGCCTTTGGGAAATGCCATAGCTTGCAAAACGATGAAAGACGTTTTGAACAAAGCAGATATTGTTTCCATACATGTACCGGAAATACCTTCTACACAAGATCTTATCAACGAAAAAAACATCAAGGAATTCAAAAAAGGTGCAATTCTTATCAACGATGCTAGAGGTACAGTCGTTGACCTAAAAGTATTGGAAGATGCTCTAAGAAGCGGCCACTTGAGTGGTGCAGCTATTGATGTATTCCCTATTGAACCACAGAAAAACGGGGACAAGTTTGAATGTGGATTACAAGGAATTCCAAATGTATTGCTGACACCACATATTGGTGGATCAACAGAGGAAGCTCAGGAAAATATCGGTATTGACGTAAGCAATAAGCTTTTCAAATATCTGGAAAATGGTATTACGGATGGCTCGTTGACCGTCCCCTCTTTGAGCCTCCCTCCTCACCCAACCGCTCACCGTATTTTGCACATACACGAAAACAAACCGGGTGTCATGAGTGCCATCAATACGGAATTATCCAAGCATAATATCAACATACTCGGACAGTATCTTAAGACCAATGACAATATTGGTTATGTAGTGCTAGATGTAGACAAAAAACTTTCCGAACAAGCTTTTCAACTATTGAAAACAGTGAAAGGAACTATCAAAGTACGCAAACTTTATTAATAGCAATATGACGTTTAATATTACTTTAGTAATTATTGTAATTACTTGTATTGTTTCGTTTATTGGTTTTTCCAATAGGGATTTGATCAACAAATTGATTTTCTATCCGCCATCTATTAAACAAAGCAATGAATGGTATCGCTTCATTAGTCACGGTTTGATTCATGCAGATATTGGACACTTGTTTTTCAATATGTTTTCTTTGTATTCTTTTGGAGGAGCTTTGGAAACTGTATTGAAAAACTTCTTTGGGGGAGCTGGAACAATCGTGTATATACTTTTTTATGTAAGTGCAATTGTGATTAGCAGCATTCCAACTTATCTGAAAAACAAAGACAATCAATACTACATGAGTTTGGGTGCATCAGGAGCGATTTCTGCAGTGGTTTTTGCAGTAATAGTCATATTTCCGACAATTCCATTAGGTATTCTATTACTTCCGTTTGAAATTCCAGCATTCATTTTTGGGGTACTTTATGTTATTTTATCTGCTTATTTAGATAAAAAGGGAACTGGGAATGTCAATCATTCCGCGCATTTGTATGGTGCATTGTATGGCATTTTTTTTATAGCTGTTTTGTGTCAATTTGTACATTTTCCCATTTTCACCAATTTTATCCTACAAATAAAGGCATACTTCACATCATCGCATGCATCAAATCCCTACGAATAGATAAAACAATCCTAGTAAATAGCTTACTAGGATTTTTCTTGTGAACGCATTACTTGTAGTTTCAGAATGGCGGCCATTGTCAGAGAATCCGTAATTTTTCCTGTCATCACTTCCTCTAACACAATGTCAAAAGGTATTTTTCTGGTTCGGAGGTCTTCTGTATCATCAAAGTTTGTCTCATGCTGACTTAGACCGGTAGCCAGAAAAACATAGCCGATCTCGTCTGTTACACTATTGGAAGGATGAATGATGAGCAATTCTTCCCAATTTTCTGCCTTTAATCCGGTTTCTTCCTGCAGTTCACGTTTGGCTGTATCAAGCGGAGTCTCATCAAAAAGACCACCACCCTCAGGAAGTTCCCAGGTATATTGGTCAATGGAAAAACGATATTGGCCAACCAAATAGATGTTGTCTGCCTCATCCAAAGCAACAATACCTATCGCACGATTTTTGAAATGTACTTTCCCATAGATGCCAGGATTACCGGCCGGATTGATCACCTGGTATTCCGTAAGAGACAACCACGGGTTTTCGTATATATGCTTTGAATCCAATATTTTCCAAGGATTCTTATTAGTTTCCATTTTCCAAATTTTTATGCAATTTTACACGCAAAAACAGCGTTAACAAAACCTATATCAAAAAATACAAATTTTTATGCAATTCACCAATCCTGATGATAACGATAATAGCAATATTGAAGACAGACGTGGTGGCGGCGGCAGGAAAATGGCTATTGGTGGCGTAGGAACCATCGTCGTAGTCATTATCGCCCTAATCATGGGAAAAAATCCCATGCAACTGCTCAATCAAGTTAATAACAACGCACCACAAAGCCAACAACAAACTGACCAGCCTTACCAAGAATCGGCAGAAGAAAAACAAGAGCGCTTATTGGCAAAAAGAACTTTCCAAAGTTGCGATGTAGTTTGGAAACAACAGTTTGGACAGTGGAACAAACAATTTCAATCTCCAGTTTTGGTAATGTACACGGAGGGAACTCAGACAGCTTGCGGAAACGGAAGTGCCGCCATGGGACCATTTTACTGTCCTGGCGACCAAAAAATATATCTTGATCTTTCCTTTTTCAATGAATTAGCGACAAAGTTTAATGCTTCTGGTGATTTTGCAAGAGCATATGTAGTTGCGCACGAATTTGGACACCATATCCAAAATCTACTTGGGTATTCGGATAAACTAGATCAAGCCAGAGGAAGGGTTAGTGAAAAGGAATACAACAGACTTTCTGTCAAATTGGAATTACAAGCCGATTTCCTTGCTGGATATTGGGCACATTATGCCAAAGACCTGCAAAAGAACGGAATCGTCATCAACGAACAGGACGTAGAGTCTGCACTAAATGCTGCTAGTCAGATTGGCGATGACCAACTACAAAAACAGGCGCAAGGTTATATTGTACCGGACGCATTTACACATGGGACTTCCGCACAACGTGTTTTTTGGTTTAAAAAAGGTTTAACAACGGGAGATATTAAACAAGGAGATACATTCAACGATCCTAGTTTGTAAATTTCTTATCTTTGGCAAAATAAGAACACAACACTAGTCAACTCCCTAATGAACCACAAGGAACCATTTTTCTGCTCATGTATTGGTTGTCATACAAGGATATTGTCCATTTTCAAAAATTTGACGCCTGAAGAGATCGAAAATATCGATGCTAACAAAAAGTGTCAACTATTCAAAAAAGGAGAATATTTATACAAAGAAAACAGTTATCCAACTGGACATTATTGTATTTCTTCCGGAAAAGTCAAACTATCTACTTTGGGAGAAAATGGAAGGGAACATATCCTGAAAATTGTCGGAGAAGGAGATATTACAGGCGAAAATGCCATTTTTTCAAAACATCCGCATCACCACTCAGCTATTGCCATTGAGGACACAATGACTTGTTTTGTTCCGAAGGAAGCATTTATGAAATCGCTGCGCAATAGCCCTGCTATGACAATGGATGTATTGGAAGCATTGTCCAAAAACATTGAAACGGCAGAACGAAAACAACAAGACTTCGCTCAGAAAAATGTTAAAGAACGTTTAGCAGATACCCTACTTTCTTTTAAAAATAGTTACGGGGAAAACGACGAACATTTTCTCAATATAAAATTTAGCAGGGAAGAAATTGCCGATTTTATAGGAACGTCGACGGAGACGGTCATCAGATTACTTTCTGAATGGAATAGTGCATCAATCATTACGCTAAACAAAAAACAAATCCGCATTAATTCAGTGGATAAACTTACATTGATTTCTCAACCAAAATAAACCTGGAAAAATAATAAAGGTGGTCCCAAATAGACCACCTTTATTATTTTTAGATCTATCATAATCGCTAAGGTCTATCAGCTTTATTCACTCCAAATTTTTTATTAGGTTAGCGACTCAAGGCAGTATGGGTGATCATGCTTCTCCTGATATTTCTGGTTTGATCGGGATGTATTCGCAAGGGAATGAACCTAACCACCATACGCCTTATCTTTATGCTTATGCTGGACAACAGTGGAAAACAGCAGAAAAAATAAGGCAGATTGATAGAGAATTTTTACTAGCAAACCGGATGGTTTGTGTGGAAATGATGATTGTGGTCAGATGAGTGCATGGTATGTTATGTCAGCATTGGGATTTTATCCAGTCAATACAGCGGATGGTAATTTTGTGTTTGGTTCTCCTTTGATGACGAAAGCAACG
>QFOI01000009.1 GCA_003241175.1 Pseudopedobacter saltans | reverse complement strand
AAATCACCTAAAAGATTTTGAAAACGAAATACAGCTGCTATGTATTCACCACCGATAATTTGTTTACAATTATTGATATTCTGTTGAAGTATTGGATTGGGTTTGAAAAGTCTGTTAAATTCAACACCCCATTCAAATGGAGTTCCGTCTCTTTTCCTTAAAACCTTGTACAGTTCTCCTTTGCAATAACAATGCATCTGCAAGATATCACCAATAGAATCAATACGTTTTATAATATCCCCTTTATCATATTCTGTGAGGTGATACAGTCTAGCCTGAAAGATATTGGAAGAGATTGTTTTGTTATCTTTTATAGACCAATCAATCTTGTTGGGTTCTAAATAATCCAATAATTCGAAAGGTGAAGTATGTTTTATTTTGAATTGTCTATTCAGTAGCTGCGCAACGCAAGAAGCAGACACTATTCCTTTCAGCCTATCCGTCAGACCACCTTGGTAATCTCTACCGTCTACCAGTTGAACCAACAATGGACGGTCATATTTTACCTTTCCGGAAAAAAAATGAAAACGATTCATACTAAGTATTACATCCCTCATGGAAGGCTGCACAGCATCCAATATAAAATCCTTAAACCTAGAAAACGCTTTCTCTTTTGACTTGATGGGCAAATATTTCTGTTTTTAGGATAGTAACGTTTTCGTTAGGCGCTTATTTTGGCGTGTAGCAATATCTTTGCGGAAATGAACCATTTGGACAAAAGAATCAATGCATTATGGCTTTGTAGTTGGTATCCTGACAAGATGCAACCACAAAACGGGGATTTTATTCAAAGACATGCGCAAGCAACCTCTTTGTTTTCCAATGTCAATGTGATACATGTTGCTCCGACCTCCCCTTCATTCATGCAAGGCCAAAAAGTCCTTATCGAAACTACGAATGCAGAAAACCTAACCGAAAACATCCTCTATTATGAAAAGAAAAAAAACACGTTTTTACACAGAGGAAAATCTGTCTTGCAGTCCTTTTTCCAATATAGAAAATGGGTAAAAAAACATTTCCAAACCAACGGGAAACCCGATATCGTACACCTTAATGTTGGTTGGCGAGATGGTATTGTTGCGCTTTGGATAAAACGTACCTACAACATCCCGTTTGTATTGACAGAACACTGGACTTTTTACCATGAAGAAGGTGGTCGACGTTACAGAAATACTTCTTTTCTGTTTCGTTATTTAACCAAAAAGATATTGAAAGAGGCTTCTTACATTTTACCTGTAAGTAATCATCTAGGGAAAGTTTTAAACGATATTTATCCCAATCCGCACATGAAGACGGTCAACAACGTCGTGGACACGCATATTTTTCATTTCGAAGAGAGAAAAACGAATTCTAAGTTTAGGTTTTTACACGTATCGTCTAACCACCCACTCAAAAATGTTGGTTTAATTGTAAAAGCATTCAATGAAATCCATAAGGCTTTTCCCGAAACTGAATTATACATTGTTGGCGGTGAAAAATTGGAAATGGAGCAACAATACGGCATTTCGGATGGTATAATCCTAACCAGCACTTTGCCTTATAATGAAGTTGCCCAATACATGCAAAGCTCTGACTGTTTTTTGCTTTTCAGTAGTTCCGAAAATCAACCTTGTGTCTTGCTAGAATCCTTGTGTTGTGGTCTGCCGATTATTAGTTCCAATGTCGGAGGAATCGGCGAAATCATCGACTCTAACAATGGTGCTCTTATAGTTGCAGGCGACGTAAAACAACTCGTATCACAGATGTCCTACATGATCAACCACAATATTCAATACCCAAAATATCAGATTAGCAAAAATGCCGCATCCGAATATTCATATGAAAAAATTGGTTCGGACATTAATGACATCTATCAAACAGTACTTTCTGATTACCTTCCAAAAGAATCATAATTGTCTTGTGCATATTTGGCGAACCTATTGAGCGTTTCGATATTGGTTTGCTCAGTTTTGCTCAGTTGATTTTCCACATCATCATAGATCGGCATGTACCATTCCTGAAAATCGAAAAACTGACGAGCGCCTTTTGTTTTAAAAGCATAACCGTGCCGTGCGTAGACAGTGTTTTTGATAATTTCCAAATCCAGTTTCTTGAGGTTTTTGAGTTCAGATTCTTGCAAAACAGTTGTGGAAGCATTAAGATGGGTTACGGCGCTTGACGCTTCGCGAAAAACTTTTTCTACATAGGAACTGTCATTGTCGTCATATTTCATGGAAGTATCTTTCGATTGGGTATAATCAATATACATTCCATCTTCCGAAAGCATTAGACTAGGATCATATTTGAAACTTTTTTTCGCCAAAGCCAAATCCTTGGTTTTGAGTTTGCTCTCCGACAATAATGGTTTCCAAGTTCCCAATAAAGAATCCCCTTTGATCACTATATGAAAAACCCCGTCGGATTTCTTATCGCCGGGTTCTTTTAGATCCAATACGATTTTGGAGGAATCCTTATCATCTATAGTTCCACTAAGTACACGTCTGTTACCGTTAACAATCGCATAGCCATTCACACCATCTTCTGTAATACTATTTATACTAAGGCTCATAGTAGTGAAAATATCCCCTTTGTATTCATAATCCGAAAAACTTCCAATATAAGAGCCATACAATTCCTTGTGTAGCTCTTGTTTGGTCAAGGCATCCTTTGCTTCTTTCTTTTTTTCCTTGCAAGAAAATAGCAATAGGCTACAGATCAATGTTAGTGTTGTTATTTTATACATAAGTCAATGGTTTTCTTTTTTTTGAAATGATAAACTCTGCCAATAAACTATTGGGAATCCATCCCAATAGGGAAATGACCACATAAGTATCCATAGGTGCTGGATGCCACAACCAAACAATCACGACCTTCCACATACGCAATGTCAATGCGGAGATGGTTAATGCATAACTGCGTATCATAAAGTCTCTATGAATATCAAATTGATGTTTCTTAGCCGTGGAAAATCCTCGGTATGTGAAATAAAACCACAATACCGCCAATGTAACAAAAGACGTTTTGGCAAGGATGCCGCCATTAGCAAACAAACCTATAAACAATCCCGAAGGTGCCGCTAGAAACAAGATACTCAACACATAAATGTATCCCATTACCCGATGGAGCTTTCTATATTTTGTCAAAAGAAATGAGCTAAACTGTGTAAATCCAGCAGGAATGGCTAATCCTGCAGAGAATACGTGTATATAGAAAAGCGTCAGATAGTTAGGGATTGTTTTGACTTCCGTTTGCTTGATGGATAGGAAATTATTTTGTGTGCTTATGGGCCAATATTTGAAAACGATCATAAACATCAATACAGAAAAATAAGCTAGCAAAACGTAGGAAGCGCCTCGCAATAAGCCTATTGCCCTGACACGAAATGCAATCGTATGTTTTGGTTCTTCTTTCATGTTTTCGGATTTTCAAAAATAATGATAAGACTCCATTTTTCGTCGTGGCCAATAATTGTGAAGGAATTGACACATGAAAACCAAAATATATTTTAGGTTTGTATTCTAAAAATAAGTGATGCTCAAAGCGACCAATATCCACAAAAAATACGGAGATTTAGAAGTATTGAAAGGTGTTTCCCTCGAAATCAACAAAGGAGAAATCGTGTCGATCGTAGGTTCTTCCGGAGCCGGCAAAAGTACACTTTTGCATATATTGGGAACTTTGGATATGGCCGACGCGGGCAAAATTTCTCTTGAAAATCAACAAGTTAACCAACTGAAAGGTAAAAAACTAGCCCATTTCCGTAATACAAATATTGGGTTTGTTTTTCAATTTCACCATCTTCTACCCGAATTCACCGCATTGGAAAATGTATGTATTCCGGGTTGGCTCGCTGGCAAGAAAAAATCGGAGGTGGAAGCCGACGCCGTTAGGTTGTTGGAAAAACTAGGACTTTCGGATAAAATCGAAAACAAACCTGGTCAATTGAGTGGTGGACAGCAACAGCGTGTTGCGGTTGCTAGAGCATTGATCAACCAACCCGCCATTGTATTTGCAGACGAGCCTACCGGAAACCTTGACAGCCAAAACGCTAAGGACTTGCATGATCTTTTCGTTCAGCTTCGCAATGACTTTAACCAGACCTTTTTGATTGTTACGCACAATGAAGAGTTGGCAAGCATGAGCGACCGTGTTTTACATATGAAAGATGGATTGATCGAAAACGAAGTTGTCAACACAAAAGCCATCGAAATCTAATCTTTTTCAGGAATCCATTTGATCTCTTCCACACCCAACTGTTGTCCAATATGACGTGCGAATACAAACAGGAAATCACTTAGTCGGTTAATATATTGCAATACATTTTCGGGCAAGGTAGGATAGCTTTCCACTTTTAAATATGTTGTCACTCGCTCCGCTCTACGGCAAACACTTCTTGCTATATGGATCTGCGAAACCGTTGGATGACCTCCCGGCAATATAAAATGAGTCATTGTGGGGAGCAACGCTTCCATATGATCTATCTTTTCTTCTAACTGTTGGATTTTTTCATTTTTCAAAAGAGGGATTTCAGGTGCATTTTTCTTCGTCACGTCCAATGTCACAATGGCGCCTAATACAAACAAATCTTTTTGTATTTCCCTCAAAAACAAAACATCATCAGAAGAGCCTAACAAATCCGCTACCAATCCAATATGGCTGTTTAATTCATCTAAAGTGCCGCAAGCTTCTATATGTCCATCCGATTTGCTTACTCGAGAACCTCCGATAAGCCGTGTCGTTCCTTTGTCCCCCGTTTTTGTATATATTTTGAATGCCATACTAAAAGCTATGATTATTTACAAAACTATGCATGTAATAGCAAAAAAATAACCCCGACTTTTCGCCGAGGTTATTTTTAAAAATCAAATATGCTTACGATTTTTTCAAAACCTGCATCGGATTTAATCCAGAAGATTGTCCACGTGTTGCTTGTCTCATTTTGAAAAGTTCCAATTTGCTAGGCTGTGTTACACTTGGCCATACATTATTGGTTTCGTCAATATCAGCTGTTTCGCGGTAAGGATCCAGTTGGATTGTGTTTACTTCTTTATCCAATATAAAAACTTTTGAAAATTCTTTTTCATTTTTGCGCCAGATCTGAGCTGGAATGCGCTTGATTTCACTTGTTCCATCTTTGTAGTTAAAAGCAAGAATAACCGGCATTACAAGACCACCCTTGTTGGTAAAATGCAACTCGTATATAAACTTATTTTTCCATTCTGTCTGCTCTGCCGAACTAAGTTCATCTGCTGTTGTTTTGGATTCAGGAATGACATAGGTAGAATCATAAGGAATAAGACCACGGTCATATTTCCAATAGAAATCCTGCAAAGAAGTATCTGTATCTGTCAAGAAATGAATGTTTTTGTCTTGTCGATTACGGATTTTGGAAATATCGTCGTAAACAGGTGTTGTTGGTTTGTCTAGTTTACCTGCTGGTCTTTTCATACTAAACTGTTTGCCTGATTCGTCATATTTGAACGCTTTTACACTATCCAAGGCGATATCGCAAGGTGTTATGTCATAGAACCAACCTCTCCAAAACCAATCCAAATCCTCTCCACTAGCATCTTCCATGGTACGGAAAAAATCTGCAGGTGTTGGATGTTTAAATTTCCAACGTTCGGCATACGTCTTAAATGCAAAATCAAAAAGTTCACGTCCCATGATGGTTTCGCGTAGGATATTCAAACCAGTTGCTGGTTTGGAATAAGCATTGGGACCGAACTGGACGATATTTTCACTATTGGTCATGATAGGTTCCAATTGATCTTTTGGTAGACGCATATACTCCGTAATACTGTATGCTGGACCGCGGCGGGAAGGAAATTTATTGTCATACAATTCTTCCGTCAAATATTCAACAAACGTATTCAGGCCCTCATCCATCCAAGTCCACTGACGTTCATCACTGTTGACGATCATTGGGAAGAAATTGTGTCCCACTTCATGAATGATCACGCCAAGCATACCGTTTTTAGTCGCTTCACTATATGTCCCATCTTTTTCGGTGCGACCGTAGTTGAAACAGATCATAGGATATTCCATACCGTTGGACGCTTCAATACTTTGCGCAACGGGATAAGGATAGTTAATGGTAAAATGCGAATAGCTACGGATGGTATGCGCAACAGCTTTGGTAGAGAACTTACGGTAAAGGGGATAAGCCTCTTTACCGTAAAGGCTCATACACATGATTTTCTTATTGTTGACGACAGTAGGCATCGCATCCCAAATGAATTTCCGTGAAGAAGTCCATGCAAAATCACGAACACTATCTGCATTGAAAATCCAAGTTTTGGTGTTCTGGTCTTTATTAGCTTCAGAAGCTTTGGCTTCATCCAATGTTACGATTTCAATTGGTTCTTTGGAAGTCTGAGCTTGTTGCCAACGCTTGTATTGGGCAGATGTCAGCACTTGTTGGTAATTTTGACCCTGTCCAGTTGCCGCAACAATATGGTTTGCTGGAACAGTCATTTTCACTTTGAAATTGCCAAAAGTCAATGCAAATTCCCCTCTATCTGTAAACTGGTGGTTTTGCCAACCTTGAAAATCGCTGTACACACAAAGACGAGGATACCATTGCGTCATTGTAAAAAGATAATTGCCATCCTCAGGAAAAAACTCGTAACCACCACGGCCATTTTGCACTTTACGGTCCGTAATCTTGTAATGCCATTTTACATTGAAAACGATTTTTGCGTTGGCAGCCAACGGCGTTGGTAAGTCAATACGCATCATGGTTTTATTGATTGTGTACGACAACGGTTTGCCATTCGCATCTGTAATGGATTCTATTTTGTCGCCAAAACCATTATCAGCATCTGAAGTAGCTAATTTGCTCAGCGCTCCAACATCCATTGCACCTCTTTTGCTAATCGAAGAAGCATCCTGATAATTGGCATTGTTGATAGAACTATGTTGATTTTCGTCCAACTGCAACCACAGGTAACTCAAAGGTCCTGGACTGTTGTTGAAATAGGTAATTTTTTCTTCTCCTTTAAGTAAAAGATTCTTTTCATCCAAAGTGCATGCAATATCATAATCCGCTCTTTGCTGCCAATAGTTAGGACCTGCATCCCCACTTGCGGTACGATAACTGTTAGGCGTAGGTAAAATAGTTCCTAATTGTTCGAAAGCATTACCGTGATTGGAAGTAGGGTTGTTCTTTATGTTTTGCGCATGAAGCGAACCCATAGCCAATAGGTACAAGCCAATGCTGTTAAGCAATGCTTTTTGAAAAGAAGTTTTCATGTGTATCTTTTGTATATTTTGTTTCTATTCTAGTTTCTCTTTTGTTTTCTTCCAAACGGAAAGGCCATCTTTCCAGGCACATTTCCAATGCCAATGCAGCGATAGCGCCACTAATGAAAATACGTGAATGCAAACGATTAATACCCAATTTTGCAAATAACGTCAATATACTCAAAAGGCAAATAACGATCAAAATCTGTCCAACTTCCAGTCCTAGATTAAAAGCGAACAACTGCCCTACTATCTGGCGATCGCGTCCCAACATGCTTTTAAGCAATGTACTGAAGCCCATGCCGTGTATAAAACCAAAAACCAACGCAAAATAGTAGATCAAAGAATATTTCTTACTCGTATTGCTTTCCTTTTTTAAATCAGACAGCGCTGTTATCAATATCGTTACTGCAATCAGAAATTCCGTCCATACAGTAGGAATATTGATAATATTAAAAACGCTTAACGCCAACGTTAATGAATGTCCAATGGTAAATGCAGTAATCAATATCAGAATTTTTCGCCAATCACTCCACACATACCGCAGACATAAAGCAGAAATAAATAATATGTGGTCAATCCCCTTCCAATCTGCAATATGTTCTATCCCGGTGGTGAAAAAAAGCCAAAAATCATTCATGAAACGAGAACTTAAAGCGTAAAATTAAGGAATTGACTGTAATTTGCCGAACAAAAAGTAGACAAATGCCTCTCTTGTTTCTTCGCTGTTTCTTGTTTTTGTTCCATCCTTTTTTCGTTTCGATGACGGAAATCCAATACGTTCCCAAAGAAAAAACGATAGAGGTCAGCGTGCGCATATTTACGGACGACCTTGAAAACACTATCCGAAATCTTCACAAAGATTACGCTCTCGATATCATCCATCCCAAAGATTCAGCACTTGTTAATAAATGGATTGACCAATATATTCACAGCCGGTTGCAGGTGCGTGTCGACAATGTCGTACGACAGATGAACTATATTGGTTATGAGCAACAAGAAGAAAGCGTTTGGGTTTATTTTGAAATCAAAAACGTACCACAACCCAAGCAGGTCCACGTTTTCAATACACTACTTTACGACTATAAAAAAGAACAAATCAATATGATCCGCTTCAAAAACGGCGAAAAAGAAAAATCCAGCAAACTACAGTTTCCGGACAATACGGTAGATTTTGGTTTTTAGGAAATTATGTTTTCAAATAAGGAATAAAAGGCAACAGGTTTTTATTCCTTGTTGCCTTCTTCGTCTAATTTTTCTATTCTACGGTTTCGCAATCTCTTCCGCACCAAAATAAGGTTGCAATATTTTTGGAATCTTGATACTGTTTTCCGTTTGGTTGTTTTCCAATAGTGCGGCCAATATACGTGGTAATGCAAGCGAACTACCATTCAAAGTATGAACGAATTGCGTTTTGCCTTCTTCGTTTTTGAAACGGCATTTTAAGCGATTCGCCTGGAAAGTTTCGAAATTGCTGACACTGCTTACTTCCAACCAACGGTCTTGTGCTTCACTATACACTTCAAAATCGTACGTAATCGCACTTGTGAATCCTAGATCTCCTCCACAAAGGCGCAAAATACGATAAGGCAACTCCAATGATTGAATTAGTTTTTCCACATGAGCCACCATTTCATCCAAAGCTTCATAGCTTTTATCCGGATGTACAATCTGGATGATTTCTACTTTTTCAAACTCATGCACACGATTCAATCCACGAACCTCTTTTCCAAAACTTCCTGCCTCTCTCCTAAAACAGTGAGAATAAGCAGTCATCTTGATTGGAAAATCAGATTCCTTCAAGATCGTGTCACGATATATATTGGTAACTGGAACTTCGGCTGTCGGTATCAAGTAAAAATTATCGGCCGTAGCATGGTACATCTGCCCTTCTTTGTCCGGCAATTGTCCGGTGCTGTAGGCGGAAGTTTCATTAACCATATAAGGCGGAATATATTCGAAATAACCTGCTTCTGTATTGTAATCCAAAAAGTAATTGCTCAAAGCACGTTGCAATTTGGCCCCTTTGCCTGTGTACAATGGAAATCCACGACCAGTAATCTTAGCCCCGGTTTCGAAATCCACTAGTTTGTATTGGTCAATCAGATCCCATTGCGGTAGCGGATTTGCTGGTAATTGTATGTTGATTTCACTTATTTTGACAATTTCGTTTTCTTCAGCTGATTTTCCTGCTTTTACCAACTGGTTAGGAAGGTTAGGAAGTAATACAAGTTTTTCGTGGAGCGTTTGTTCCGTTTGTGCCATTTTCTCCTTGATAGGTTCCAATTGAGGTTTCAGTTCAGCCACCTCGTTTTTCAACGCTTCCGCTTCCTCTTTTTTTCCCTGTGCCATCATTTGTCCGATAGACTTTGAAGCGGCATTTATTTTGGATTGTGTTGTGTCGAACTGTAATTGAAGATTTTTTCGTTCATCGTCCAAAGAGATAATCTCATCTACCAATTCTGTTTGTGCGAAATTCTTGACCGTCAAACGTTCTTTTACCCATTCTGGATTTTGACGCAACACATTTAACTGTAACATTTTCTAGTAAAATTTTGGCAAAAGTAAAAAAGAGTTGTGAGTTATGAGTTATAACTTATGAGTGCTGGTCCAATAATGCAGCTTATCTTTGTCGGTATGAATTTTGCGCAAGATGATTTACAGGAGAGATGGTGGACTTTGGAAGCGAAGCTTGTGGAAAGATTTGGGAAAAAACCGGATCTGGATGCTGTTTTGTTTCTGATTGGCATTCAGGAAACGGGAATGCTAACAGACAAAATCACCAAGGAACAAAAGCAGGATTTGATGCACGTAGCCGTTTGTACTGTATTGATGCCTAGCGGCTATTACGAATTAGACCATTATGACGAAGAGCGTTGGCCTCATTTCAAACAATTGAAAGCATTGCCAGACATGGTGCTACCCGAGCAGGAAAACTTCATCAAAGACCACGTCTTGTTCTATTTCGAACAACAGGGATTCTAACGAACAGTTTTTACATAAAAAACGAAAGCCATGGAAGATAAAATCCCCGTCAACCTTGTCGTTGGCGATCGCACCTATCGCGTCAAAATAGCTAGGAAAGACGAAGAGCTGGTACGAAAAACCATGAAGTTCCTCAATGACAAAATCATTGAATTCAAAACCAACTTCGCGGGCAAAGACATGCAAGATTACATTTCGATGGCGCTGTTGTATTTTGCAACAGAACAAAACCAAACCGGCGATTTCCACATAAAGGAAAAAGAAACAGAAAAAAAACTCAATAGCTGGAACAATATGCTGGACCAGCTATTGGATGATGACAAGGCTTATTGATCGTCTATTTGAGCTTGACTTTCACTTCTGCCTTCCCATTTTCCACTTCGATCTCCTGCATCAGAAAATCGCTGTGCGAGGTTGAGTAGTACTGTCTGGAATAATAGTCCGTCTGTCCACCGTAATTGTTATAGCCGCTTCCTTCATATCGATTGTAGCTACCTGAGGTTGTCCAAGGCAATGTACCCACCAATATGTATTTGCCTGCTTTCATTTTAGGGAAGGTAAATTCTCCTCTGGAATTGGTTTCGCACTCCAATCGGTAACGATAGGCAACGCTATCCATAAACACGATCTTGTTTTTCTTGAGATTTTCCTTTTTATCTTTTAATCTCATCCATTCCTGATAATAGGGCGTGCTTGGGAACAGCATGACAATAATGTGGTTGGCATAAATCCTGGAGGCAAATGGAGCCTTATAACCAAAATCGGTCTTTGGTTTGGTAAAAGCCACACCTGTTACCGTCGTTGTACCAACTGCCAATGCATTTTTGGCGGCAATAGAATCGAAGTATTGATCCGGAAAAATCCTCTGTTCTGGATATTTTTCATATTCTTTCTGTTTGTATTGACCAAAACTGATGTTGGCTAACAAAACGGTTATTAAGGTTAGAGTGATACGGACATTCAAACTTTTAAATATTTTCATAAATAGGAATTGAAACAATTAAATCTGGTTTTGCAATGATAAACAAAACCTAAAAGTATTGGTTTTGTCAAACTTTTTTTTAAAAAAATTTGTTCTAAAGAAAGAAATACGCTTAACTTTGCATAACAATAATTGTTAAAACAAATATCATGGCAACATATAAAATAGACGCAGCACATTCAGACATTTACTTCAAAGTAAAACACTTAGCCATCTCCACGGTTATAGGTAGTTTCAAATCATTCGATGCTACATTAGAAGCAGAAAAAGATGATTTTTCGGATTTAAAAGTTTCTTTTGAGGCAGACATAAACAGTATTAGTACAAACAACGACCAAAGAGACCAACACTTAAAAAGCGCTGATTTCTTCGATGCGGAAAAATATCCAAAATTGACTTTTAACTCTACTTCTGTAACAAAAGATGGCGATGAACTAGAAGTAAAAGGTGATCTAACTTTGCATGGGGTAACAAACGCAGTTGTATTGACAGCTGAATACAACGGTTCTGTGGTGGATCCTTACGGTCAATCCAAAGTTGGATTTGACATTAAAGGCAAAATAAAAAGAAAAGATTTTGGCTTGACTTGGAGTGCAGTTACCGAAGCAGGAAGTATTGTCGTCAGTGACGAAGTAAAACTGGAATTCGCTGTACAATTCATCAAACAGGCATAAGATACCTTAGCACAATATCAGAAACACACAAAAGGTGGCTGAAAGGATAAATGATTGACCAGACCAGGATGTAGATAATTTATTCAGCCTCCTTTCTTTTTTCTCTAAAATATAGGCGTAACTTTGCGCTTTCTTTTTTAGCAATGAGTGAAGCAATAAAACACGAATGCGGCTTAGCATTCATACGTTTAAGAAAACCATTTTCCTACTATTTACAAAAATATGGGACTCCCATGTATGGCCTTAACAAGCTGTACGTGTTGATGGAAAAACAACACAACAGGGGTCAGGACGGAGCAGGGGTAGCCACGGTCAAGTTAAATACAGAACCAGGTTACCCTTTTTTGTACCGCATGCGTAGCAATGCACCCCAACCAATAGCTGAGATTTTCCAGAAAATTGGTAGCGAACTAGCTGAGTTGGAGCGCTACCAACCAGACATCCAAGAGCATCCTGGTTTGTTGAAAGGTCACCTTAACATGATGGGGGAATTGCTTTTAGGTCATCTTCGCTATGGCACTCAGGGGAAAAACAATGTGGAGTTTTGCCATCCATTTATCAAAAGAAGCTTAGCTCCAGGGAAAAATCTGGCTTTGGCTGGAAATTTTAACCTGGTCAATACAGAAGAACTTTTTGAATCAATAGGCATGGAACCGGGCAATTTCCAAAAACAAAGCGATTTGGCTGCGATGATGGAAGTCATTCATCATTTCCTTGTAGAAGAGGAAGACAAATGCCCCAATTGCGCCAACATTTCCGATGTATTGAAAAAAGCAACACCATTGTTTGATGGTGGCTATACTATTGGTGGTCTTGTTGGTAATGGTAGTAGTTTCGTTATGCGTGATGCCAATGGAATTCGTCCGGCTTATTACTATATTGACGACGAAATCATTATTGCTGCTAGTGAGCGATCTTCCATTCGTACAACTTTCAATATTGGTCCTGACAAAGTGGAAGAGTTAATGCCTGGACATGCTTTGATCGTAGATGAGAAGGGCGATTATAAAATCGAACATATCTTACCAGAAGCACCGCGACGTGCTTGTAGTTTTGAACGTATATATTTCAGTCGTGGTAGTGACGAAAAAATATACAGAGAACGTATTGACCTGGGTTACCATCTGAGCAAACGAGTATTGGAACTAATCGATTATGATTTAAAGAATACGATTGTCTCCTATATCCCCAACACCGCAGAGGTTGCCTTTTTTGGTTTGGTTAAAGGTATGGAAGACTACCTTAACGAAATCAAATATCAGCGTATATTAAGCTGGGGCAACAACGTCGATCCA
This sequence comes from Pseudopedobacter saltans, assembly GCA_003241175.1. Taxonomy (GTDB): domain Bacteria; phylum Bacteroidota; class Bacteroidia; order Chitinophagales; family Chitinophagaceae; genus Rhizosphaericola. The sequence continues at coordinate 11,325 of QFOI01000009.1, read as the reverse complement.
GATAAATTAAAGGAAATGGTGAACCGTAAGATTCGCCAAGAAAAAATCGCTATCAAAGATGTGAAGATGCGTACATTCATTACAGCTGATTCAGGCCGTAATGAAATGGTTCAGCACGTTTACGATATTACCTATGGCACTGTAAAAGATCATGAAGATACATTAGTAGTCATTGACGATTCTATAGTGAGAGGTACTACACTAAGAGAAAGTATTGTTCGCATGCTTTCGCGTCTTAATCCTAAAAAAATTATAGTTGTATCATCTGCTCCACAGATTCGTTATCCAGACTGTTATGGCATAGATATGAGCCGTATGGGAGATTTCATTGCCTTTAGAGCCGCCATCGCATTACATAAAGACAGAGGAACGGAATCTATATTGGAAGATATTTATAGAAAATGTAAAGAAGCAGAAGAAACCAACAGTTTGAAACTAGAAAATTATGTTAGAGGCGTATACGAACCTTTCACACCAGAAGAAATCTCCGGAAAAATAGCAGAATTGATCACGCCAGAGGATATAAACATTCCGGTAGAGGTTTTGTACCAGACAATAGAAGACTTACATGCTAGTTGTCCAACTAATACAGGCGATTGGTATTTCACTGGAAACTATCCCACGCCTGGCGGAAATAAGGTTGTTAACAAAGCTTATATCAACTATATAGAAGGTAACAACTCAAGAGGTTATTAGTTGCATCAGCTAAAACTATAAAAAAGTCCGAATCGATTATGATTCGGACTTTTTTATAGTTTGAAATAAGCAGAAAGTAAAAACATTCTCGGTTGTAGTTGATAGTTACGAGTAGAAATAATATTACTACTTGCCGACAAGACAGTAAAATTTCTTTCGTTCGCGAGATTCATGCACGATAATCTAAAATCTATTTCTGGTTTGTATAGTCGATAGTTGATGTACGAATCTAAAAAGAAGCAATTAGCAATCTTCTGACCGTTAAGATAACTCGCATAGTATTCACTACTAAATTGCGCTGTTATTTGTTTTAGCAGCGTGAAATTTAAAGCCGAGGTTTGTTTAAACTGACTGGTTTTCTGATCTTGAAAACCTATAGAATTAGAAGAACTAGTCCCTAGTATATAATTTGCCTTTAAATCTATTCGTAACCAATCAACAGGCATCGGAGATAATCCTACACTATAACTATTACTCCAATTGTTTACATCAAACAAAAAACCATTCTGAAGTTGTGGCGATTTTGTTCTCGAAAGTCCTGCACTTCCAGATACCGTTGTTTTTAGCGAGAAAATATACTTGCTGACATCTCCACTCACATTGAAGGTTTTCATTTCATTGTCAATGGGCAATGTTTCTATTTGATAACTAGTATTGGTCACGTTAGACCCATACATAAAGTAACGATGAAATTGGACATAACTCGAAGTGATATTCCAAAAAAACATTTTCAACGATTTCTTGTAGGCGAATCGTATGTTGTAGGTATTTTGATAACCACTATTCAAAGGCGTTTCGCGATAGGATTGTATGGATCGATAGCTTTGCATAATACCGGCAGCATACACTTGCGGCATATCAGAAAAAGCGTTCCCATATTGATACCCCATCGAAAACTCATGCTCTTTCGCAACTTTCAAAAAATAGCTAATGCTTGGTGTCAAGTATATGCTCGCTAATTTATCCTTCACTTGATTGTCATTATCGTGATATTGGATATTGTAATAGTGTATGGGAGCATATATGTTTATCCTGCTTCTATCCTTTTCAAATTGTATGGCAGGCGTATAGTATGCATCTAATTTTTTCCAAATTAAATTGTTTTGAAAGCTAGAAGGATTAAGCCAATTATCATTCTTCTGCTCAATAGCTATGTCTGAGTTAAGTTTTTTATAGTCATAGTTCACTCCAATTTTGTTGTTGAATTGCCAATATCCTTTTCTAATCATAAAACTTATGTTATTGTCTGTAGTAAGAGAAGGTAGGTTAGTACTTTGTGATGACTGTAAATATGCCATACTATCATTTAAAATATCTGGTAACCAACCTGGTTTAACACGAAAGACTTGAGGGTTACGTGTATATCCAATACTAGAATTATAGGTTACAATATTGTTGCTCTTACCTATAGATAATACTCCATTTAAATTATTGGCAAAACTATTCAATATCGTCTGTAACCCTTGATAAACATTGGTATTGTTGGTATTTACTTCAACATTATTTCGATTACCAACTATATCAACTAGAAAGGATTCATTGAAATATTTTTTTTCTGTATTAGTATTTAGAGTTAAGGTAGCTTGCGCATGATTAGTTCGCATGCCACTTATAGTATTTTCGTAATAACTAACCGTATCCCCTGTTGGCAGATAGTAAGTAGTATTGCTATTATTGGAAAACGGTTGTTCATCATGTAACAAATAAGCATTCAACCTTAATGTATTGCCGGACCGAAACTTCACCATGTCATTGACATTCAACATTTGGTTTTTGTTGAATAAATATCGATTTTGTTTTATACCAGCAGGCCTTGAAGTTGCAATTCCAATAAAGCCCTCAGTCAAATCGGTGTTTGACAAATGATCCGTTAGCTCATTACTTAAATCATTTCCTATATTGTTGGCACTTATATTGTTGATTGCTTTAAACCTAGGTTTGAATGCCATCGTATTGACTTTTCCGGTATATTTTGACGGTGTACCTCCTCCCAAGTCCGCATTGTTGATCCATTTGAGTTTACTACGATCCTTTAATCTTATGTTGAGCGCTGGCTGATCTGACTGAACGATACCATTCAACATTTTTATATGTTGATTGTGCTCGATGACTTCCACTTTGTCCACATCTTTGGATGGTATATTGTTAGTCGCGATATTGTATTTTCCATCCAAAAGATCATCCCCTTCTATGTAAAAATTATTGAGCACTTTACCGTTGTACTTTATAGTTCCATTGTCGTCGATATCAATACCTGGAATCTTTCTTATCAAGTCACCTAAAACGCGATCGCTGGAATCCCTGAACAAGTCCGCATTGAAACTAAGCGTATCTGATTTTTGGATAATATACACTTTGCTAGTGACCTTAACTTCTTCCAAATGACGCACTTCTGGCTTCATAGTTAAAACTAATAGGTCGGCATAGCTGTTTATACTTTCTTGCACCTTTACATATCCTGTAAATGTAGCTTTCACCGCAAGCGCTTCGCCCTTTATTTTATCGGTAATTTTAAACTTAAAATAACCAATACTATCTGTTTTTGAAAATGCAACTCCGGCTCCAGTGCTAAGCTTAATCAAAGTCATAGTTGCACCAGACAGAGGATGTCCAGCCGAATCCACAAGTTTCCCTTGGACTACGGTTTCCTGCGCATGTATCAATGTGGCAATCCCACAGCTCAATACTAAAAATAGTAATATCTTAAGCGGCATGTATAGTATAGTTTCATTTACTGAAATAAACTAGTCTTCAGTAAGATCAATAGGAAAATTAATAATCTTGGGACTAGACTTTTTCCCATTAGGACCATCTCCTTTATTAATCGTTATGGATTTGATTTGGACATTACCTCCAGCCGGAGCACCAAATGAAGCACCAGAAACACTGCCTTGCATTGATGATTTCAAAAATCCGCTAGGATCGGCCTTAAATGCTTTTTCCAAATCTTTGTATTCTTTTGCAGTAGCAGGAATACCATTCTCAGGAAGTCCCAATTGCCCACTGGTAGTCATTTCTAAACTTTTGAAATGGTAAACAATCCTATTGGTTTCATCATATGCCTCTAGAATCAGACCCGGCAATCCAAAAAGTCTTCTTGGGCCGTATGAGTACGGCAAGTCCGTCGAAAACCAAACTATATAGTTTCGTCCTTTTGATAGCCCAACAGCTTTTTGACAGGTGTAGTCACCAATCTTTTTTGTTGAATCTTGAATATCCCAGTTGATTGTATTGTTATCTCCCGACACTAGATAAGATTTCATTCCGATCCTTTTCACTTCAAAAATCTTTTCGGATTTCAAGTCTATTAGGAAGACATCGGGTGTTCCCTTAATGGAAGAACGAGCAGAAAGATTAATATTTCCCAGTCCATTTTGTTCTGTAATCTGTCGTGTTAGATCAGCTTTGATAAGCGAATCCTCCGTTTTAAATGTACTACTGTAAAATTTTGAATAATCTTTACCAAAACTTAAAGCCATCGTTTGGTTAGACACGTTTTCTGGTTTTGTGGTATCCGATACGTAACTAAAGTCATAATAAACAATACCAATACTTGGTTCGGGGTCTTTGAGTTTCTCATTTTTGTCATTGGAAAATAATGCGATCTGAGCTTTACTAATAAAAGGCAAAATGGCTAATGACAACACAATAAATTTTTTCAGCATGGTTAATTTTTTATACTCGATAAAGATAACAAAATAATTTAAAAACTATATATTTAGTTATTTAAACGTTAAACGTTTCCCTTATGAGTATGCATTTCAATAAAAGTTGGAAAAGCTAATCTAATTTTTTATCTAAAGGGTAATTGTAGGGATTCCTCTTAGCAGAATTACTACTTGAGCCTCCCGATGTTGTTTTGGTAATTGTTTGCGTTTTGCCATTTGCATCGATTATTGTGGATGTTTCCACCTTTTTAAATCCATTCTTGTACATGTTTTCAGACGCTGTAACCATCTTATTGTAACTTGTATAATCTGTTATAATTGAGTTTGATATAGGAATTGATATTGTAGAGTTTCCTATATTATTGTTGATCTTTTTTAATGTAAACCGAATTCTATTCTGTTCATCATAAGCTTCTAAAATCAATCCAGGTAGTCCAAACAAACGTCTTGGTCCAAAACTATAAGGTAAATCCGTGGAAAACCAAACCGTATAAAGACGACCGGTGGATATACCAATAGCTTTCTGACAAGTATAGTTATTTATTTTTTTAGTAGAGTCCAATATTTCCCAGTTAACTACGGATGTTTTATTTTTTACTAGGTAATTTTGATCATCAAATTTTTTCTGGTCGTAAACCGTTGAATTTATTATATCGGTAAAAAAACTCTCGTTGTTAGTCGCCATACGTCTAGCGATAAGCGAAAAATCTACAAATCCTTTGCCTCCACTTTTATTCAATTGCTCTGTCTCTACTTTTATTGTCGAGTCCAAATCTTTAGCTCCTTTGCTATAAAAAACACTTAGATTCTTAGAAAAGTCTAACTCCATTATGTCTCGTTGCACTTTATTATAGTCTGTTGTATCAAAATGGTACGAGAAATCATACAATACAGATCCTAATGCAATATCTTTTTCATTATTATCTTGACCAAAGGATATAATTGGAAGAAACACTAATGCAAGGATAATTTTCATCTTTTATTTGAATTCGTTGTGAAAAAATGGTAGCTCAATATTAAACAAAAAAACCGCAACTTTTAGAAGTTGCGGTTTCGACTATATTGGATATTAGAATTTATTACAATAATAAACGTAATGGTTCTTCTAAAAGATCTTTCAATGTCTTAAGGAATTCTGCTGCTTTTGCGCCATCCACTACTCGATGGTCGGAACTCAAAGTCAACTTCATCACATTACCAACAACGATCTGACCATTTTTGACAACTGGTTCTTGAGAAATACCGCCAACAGCCAATATACAAGCGTTTGGCGGATTGATGATTCCCGTAAATTGGTCAACACCGTACATACCAAGGTTGCTGATTGTGAAAGTGCTTCCTTCCATTTCGGCAGGGGTCAGTTTTTTGTCTTTTGCTTTTGTTGCAAATGTTTTGACTGCTGCAGAGATTTGAGTCAAAGACATATTGTCTGCAAATTTCAATACAGGCACAACCAATCCATCTGGAACGGCGACCGCAACACCTACATTCACATGATGGTTGATACGGATTGTGTCTCCCAACCATGAACTATTAACATCTGGATGTTGTCTTAATGCGATTGCAACAGCTTTTACGACTAAGTCGTTGAAACTGATTTTAATCTTTCCGTCCTTACTGTTCAACTTAGGTCTCGCAGCAACAGCGGCATCCATATCGATAGCCATTGTCACATAGAAATGCGGACTTGTAAATTTACTTTCGGCCAAACGTTTAGCAATAACCTTACGCATTTGGCTAACAGGAACATCTTCGTACGATTCTTGTCCAACTGCAGGGACGAATGTTGGAGCGCTTGAAGTACTAGTTGTCGCAGGAGCTGATTTTTGTTGAGGTGTAAAGTTTTCCACATCTGCTCTTACAATACGACCATTGTCTCCACTTCCTTGTACTTGAGCAAGATCAATACCCTTGTCAGCTGCAATTTTTTTAGCTAAAGGAGAGGCAAATATGCGACCCCCTTCATTTGAACTAGTTGCTACTGGAGTTTCAGCTACTGCAGGAGTGGCTTCGCTAGGTTGTGATGCCGTTTCAGTTGCAGGACTTGACGCAGGAGCAGTTCCCCCACCCTTAGCTGCTGCAACGATCGCATCTACATCCGTACCTTCAGCACCAATAATAGCCAAAAGGTCATTGACCGCAATTTTTTCGCCAGCTTTCGCACCTTGATACAAAAGAATTCCGTCTTTATAACTTTCAAGTTCCATCGTAGCCTTATCGGTTTCGATATCAGCAAGGATTTCACCTTTTTTAACCTTGTCGCCTACATTTTTTTGCCAGTCAGCTATCACACCTTCTGTCATCGTATCACTCAAACGAGGCATCAATACCACTTCGTCCATTTTAGAAATATCGATTGCTGTTGATTTCGCAGCAGGCGCAGCTTGTGTTGGTGTCGGAGCAGGTGTAGCTTCAGCTTTTGCAGGTTCTGCTGCAGGAGCACTACCACCGCCAGAATTTTGTTTTACAAGTGCAGAAATGTCTTCACCCGCTTTGCCGATGATCGCCATCAGGTCGTTCACAGCAAGTTTTCCACCTTGTTCAACACCTATATATAACAAAACCCCATCATGGTAACTTTCCAGTTCCATTGTTGCTTTATCTGTTTCAATTTCGGCCAAAACATCGCCTTTCTTCACAGTGTCTCCCACCTTCTTTTGCCAAGATGCGATCACACCTTCAGTCATCGTATCGCTAAGACGGGGCATTAAAAGTACTTCTGCCATAATAAATCTAATATTGGTTTGTGTGTACAGGATTACGCCTATACTTATCTGAAAACAAATAATTTGCGCGTGAAATTACGGTAAAAAAATCAGTTCCGAGCTATCTTCACTTTATTTTAAACTTAACTTGTGTGATCTACCGCGATTACCCATTGTCCTTTGATTCTTCTAAATAACAAGGTAAAATGCCCTCCCACATCTCCTATCGATCTCTTCAAATGCCAAGCACCAATTACAAATGCATGACTTTTGTCCATTACATCTATTCTGATAATATCAAAATGAAGTTTTCCCATTTTCACGGTATCAGGATAGCCATTCTGATATTTTTTTAAAGTGTTGTCCCATCCATATGTGATTCCTTTCGAACCCACAAAAGCCAAGCTGTCATTTTTCCAATACCCTTCCATAAAAGCTGGAATATTTCCCTCATTCCAAGCCGCTTCCTGCTTAGCCAATACATCCAATATGGCTTGCTGATCGTTTTTCTTTTGGGAAAATACACTATCCACAAAAATAAGTGTACAAATAACAAATAATATAGAATGCCTCATAAAATTGTTTTTAATTATGTAAAAATCGAAGTCATTGCGAACGAAGTGAAGCCATCTTTAAAACTAATAAAAACATCTCAAAGCACCAATGGCATGTAAAATAAAAAACACATCTTAAAAAGATGTGTCTCCAATATAAAAATACAGTTTTACCTAACGCCTGAGCCATTCGGAACTACTCCGTCCGGATTAACGAAAAACAACTGCCCCTCCGTATTTTCTGCCATCAGTATCATACCATTGCTTTCAATACCACGCATTTTACGTGGTGCAAGATTGGCCACGACAACAACTTGTTTTCCTATTATATCTTCTGGTTTGAAATGTAACGCAATACCAGAAACAATTGTGCGCGTCTCATCACCCATTTCGACAGAAAGCTTCAATAGTTTGTCTGCTTTTTCCACTTTTTCCGCAGTCCTGATTGTTCCAACTCGAAGATCTATTTTGGCAAAATCATCGAATTGTATTGTCGCCGGAGTGGATTCTATTGCTGCTGCAGATTCTTTTTTAGCAGCAACTTTTTGCTCTTCTTGTACCGCTTTTGCCTGATTGAGTTTTTCCTGCGAACCTTGTTTCAGCTTTTCGATCTGTGCGTCTATTTCTTCGTTTTCAATTTTTCTGAAAAGCAATTCTGGAGCTCGAAGGGAATAGCCAACACGCAAAAGTTTGATACGACCTGCATTTTTCCATTCCAAAATCTTAGGAACAACTTTCATCATGTGACACATCTTATCCGCCGTGTTTGGCAAAAATGGATGGATCATGATTGCGAGATTAGCTGTCAACTGCAAACACAGATGCAAACAGTTGTCGATCAATTTTTGTTTTTCAGGGTCGTTTGCCAATTCCTTGGCAATAATCCAAGGTTGCTTGTCCTGCATGTATTTATTTCCCTTACGTGCCAGGTCAATCACCTCAAACAATGCTTCACGGAAACGATATTGTTCTATGGATTTTTCAACGTTAAGTTTTGCTTTTTCAATATCAGCAATCAACGTTTCGTCAGTTTCGTCGATATTAATCGCATGCAATGGTGGTACTTTTCCACCACAAAGCTTGTGCATCAATACAAAAGCACGGTTAACAAAATTTCCGAAAATGCTGACCAATTCGCTATTGTTAGCATCTTGGAAACCTTTCCATGTAAATTCACTGTCCTTAGATTCAGGTAAAATAGTAGTCAAATAATAGCGCAATACATCCGCCATCTGAGGCCCACCATTTTCCTTTTTGATAAAGTCGTCAATATAATCCTGCATTTCCAGTTTCCAGTTGCGACTGGTGCTCATTTTGTCCCCTTCGAGATTGACAAATTCATTAGCCGGAACATTTTCAGGTAAAATATTTCCATGCAACTTCAGCATTACCGGAAAAATCAAACAATGGAAAACGATATTGTCTTTCCCGATAAAATGTACCAATTTGGTATTCTCGTCATTCCAATAAGGTCTCCAGTCTGCATTATTGTCCAAAGCCCATTGCTTGGTCGCACTTATATAGCCAATAGGTGCATCAAACCATACGTAAAGCACCTTACCTTCAGCATCTTTTGCAGGTACTTTAATACCCCAATCCAAGTCACGTGTAACAGCACGAGGTTGCAAACCTCCGTCTAACCAACTTTTGCACTGTCCCAATACACTTGTCTTCCAATCATCCTTATGGTCTTCCAATATCCATTGACGCAACCAATCTTCATGACGATTTAGGGGAAGATACCAATGTTTTGTAAGTTTTTTTATGGGAGCCTTTCCACTAATGGTGCTTATGGGATTGATCAATTGCTCCGGACTTAATGAGGTACCGCATTTCTCACATTGGTCTCCATAGGCATCAGGATTGCCACAATTGGGGCAAGTCCCTTTTATGTAACGATCGGCTAAGAAAGTTTGTGCCTCCTCATCATAATATTGTTCACTCTCCTTCTCTTCCAATTCTCCATTATCATTCAATTTCTTGAAAAACTCTTGCGCTGTCTCATGGTGTATGGGTTCGGAAGTTCTATGATAAATGTCAAATGAGATTCCCAAATCTTCAAAATTCTGTTTGATGATGGGATGATATTTGTCAATGATAGCTCTTGCGGTGGTATTTTCTTTTTTTGCCTGGATAGGGATAGCGGTGCCATGCTCGTCACTTCCGCAAACAAAAACAACCTCTCTTTTTCTAGCTCTTAGGTATCTTACGTATATATCCGCAGGCAAGTATGCCCCGGCCAAATGACCAATATGCTTTAACCCATTGGCATATGGTAATGCCGCAGTAATCAAATAACGTTTCGGAGAATTATTATCCATTGATTATTATTGAGAAATGCAAAGTTAGGAAATCAAAAATTAAGTCTTGATCTAACATTTGTCATGAATTTTGTATTTTTTTTAAGTATTCCACAATAAAAGCAAACGTTTGCAGTTATTATAATGTGTGATTGGAATTCTTTTATCTCGCCCTTCACTCAGATGTAACCTAAAAAGTGATAGCACCTAAATTAAGAATTGATCACAATCCTAAAAACATTAAAAATAGACTGTGTTTAGATATACACTGCTAAATATATTCGACCATTTTGATTCAAACTTATTGACGTATTTGGCAATATTCCTAGTGCCGATGACAATAGTGTTGCTTTCAATTCCTGGTATTTTATTAGTTGCTTTAAGAAAGCGACTAGTAGATCGACCCGATCAGCGAAAAAGGCACAAAAAGCTCATCCCTTCCTTTGGAGGTCTGGCTATTTTTTCATCAGTAGCATTTGTAACAGCCGTTTTTGATGTAGAAAAATATTTTGCCAACTGGAATTTTGTCTTTGCCGGTGCTTTTCTTCTATTTGTTACAGGTCTTAAAGATGATGTTGTTGCTATTACTCCAAAGCAAAAATTTGCAGCACAGTTTATTGCAGCATTATTGGTAGCTTATTTTGCGGATGTTCGTATTGGTAATCTTCATGGTTTTATGGGGATACATGCTATACCCATTTGGCTCAGCGTTTTGCTATCTTCCTTTGGAATTGTTTTTATTACTAATGCATATAACCTAATTGATGGTGTTGATGGGCTTTGTGGCAGCTTGTCCTTTGTTGAATTGATGGCATTAGGATGTTATTTTGCGTATATGGGAGATGTTGGTTTTGCGATGTGCGCTTTTTGCTTAGCTGGAGCTATTTTAGGTTTTTTACGTTTCAACTTTTACCAGGCAAGGATTTTCATGGGAGATACAGGTTCTCTTGTAGTAGGTTTTTTTATTGCCTTTTTATGCATTTGCATGGTTGAAACAGAAGAATTCCATCGAAATGGATCTCCTTTGTCTTATTATGCAGGAAAAGGTCATTTGGCTTTAGCAATGTCAATTGTAATTGTTCCTGTATTTGACACATTCCGTGTCTTTGCAACCAGGATCATACATGGCGGATCTCCATTCAAACCAGACAGAAGGCATATCCATCACTTACTTTTAGATGCGGGTCTTAACTCTAGACAAATATGCTTCTCATTAATTGCTGTCAATATTACCCTCGTTGTTACGACTATATTCTTGGTTAATCTCGATATAAATCCAACAGTGGCGATATTGTTGTTGTTCTTCATGGCTTTAGGTTTTTTACTTATTGCATTGAAATTGCGCAATATGGGAGTAGCAAAAAAGAAAAAAATGCTTCTTGTCGAAGAAAGCAAAATTCGA
>QFOI01000246.1 GCA_003241175.1 Pseudopedobacter saltans | reverse complement strand
ATAAAATCTGGATTTATGATTATTAACACTGAAATCTTTGAATATATAAATAATATTATTTTCGGTAAGAAATCTTAATAATGCAGTTGCATATTGATTATTTTTTAATTTGAAATAATCTTTAAACCAATCCCTATTTATTAGAATTCCTTTCTTAGAATAATCCTCAATATTCAAAACTAAATAATTAGTTATATAGTATAGAATAGCTAGTACCTTATCTTTCTTTTTACTATTAAATTTTAATAATTCTAAATCTTTATTAGTATTATACTCTATACCAGTCCTATTATTTATAAATTCATTATACTTATCTATAAATATATCATATGCTTCTTTTACTATTTTAATATTCTTCATTAACTATAATTTCAATATTCCCTATCTATATAGGGGGTGCTATTTAAAGCTACGCATATTTTTTGGTATTTTAAAATTTGAAAGACTAAATTGACAAAACGTATATCAATCAATGATTTTGGCAATAAATGTTGTCAAGTTTTTCTGCTAATCCTATTATATCATCCTTCCGCTTTAGTACATTTAGCCATTTCTTTGGAATTGTTGCATATCCATATAAAATTCCTGCCAGACCACCAGTAACTGCTGCTGTCGTATCGGTGTCGTCACCAAGGTTGACAGCCAACAAAACTGCTTCTTTATAGTTATCTGTATTTAGTAAACACCAAATAGATGCTTCCAAAGTATCAATGACAAAGCCAGTACTCTTGATTTCATCCTTGGGTATCTCCCCAATATTTCCGTTCAACAGTCTTCCGAAATATTCCAAACCAACATCGATAGATAGTGCTTCAATATAATCTTTGAGGTTATTTTGCACATACCCATAGGTTTTCCATTTGTCTTTCAGAACTACTAGCAGATTAGCAAATTCTAAATAAAAGTAGCAGGCAAACACTGAGATAGCGTGCCTATGTGTCATACCTGAAATCTTACTTACCCATTCAAAACGTCCATATAGAGGATAGTCCTTGATTAACAACAACAATGGAAGAATCCTCATCAAAGAGCCGTTACCATTTTGATTGAGACCATCATCGCCAGCACGTTCAGGAATGACACCTTGTTCCAATCGCATAATGGCATTCCTTGTGGTGTTTCCTACATCAAAAACATCCCCATTGGCTGTCCAATAACCATTTTCGAACCACTGGATAAAATTGTCTGCCACATCATACAAAGAAAACGGTTCTTTCAATAGTGCTTCTGCTAAACAGAGCGACATGGATGTATCGTCTGACCACGTACCAACCGATTGATTGTGGAAACCCCGATTTCCAGTCATACCTGTTGCTGGGTCGACATTTCGCTGTTGTCTACTTTCAAACTCGTAGGGTACACCCAGCGCATCGCCAATGGCTGTGCCTAGAAGAATATCTTTTGCCAATTGAGTCATATTGTAATCTTATTTTAGTTTTATTTGGTTAGGAAAAAACTGCTGCAAAGTAGCGACTAGCCTTGGAATATCGCTGATTCTGTGCCCACCAATATCGTCAATTATAGTGTTTCTATTTTTGAAAAAATCTTGTGCAATTCGGTAATCCAAAACCTCGTCGTTTATGGAAAGAAAAATATTCTTTTGCTCAAACGTATTGGCACTTACGTAGTTTTTGTAGGACTCCCAATCTTCCTGAGTGAATTCATAGTCCTCACCCGTCCCGAAATTCTTTTGTTGACCAATATACTTGTTTATTGAACCATAAGGGTCTACGACTGGATTTATCAGCAAGGACTTCAGACTATATTTTTCCGAAAAATAGTTCGCCCAAAATCCTCCAAGACTCGTCCCTATCACGATTACGTTCTCTGTCCTGTTTTGTGCCCATCTAACCACATCTTCTATGTCTTTTTCCGCCAAGAGGGCATTTACAAACCTGTAAGAAGGAGAGACAACTTCGTTTTGCAACTGCAACCTAAGTTGAGTCGAGGTATTACTGTTGCCACTGGAATTGAAACCGTGTAAATAAACAAGGATAGCGTCATTCATAGTTGTACGTATTTTCTGATTGTTGCTTAAAAAAAATCTTTGCAGCAAGACTGATTATTCCTCCATTTTTAGGGCATATATAAGTTGAGGGCGTTATCTCATCTTCTAACGGGTTTGGGGATGTCTCAATATTTCTATCTGGGTAAAACTTGAAAGGTCTTCGTTTTATTTTGTCAGCCATCTCTATAAATGATAGATTCTCAAAGTGCGTTTTAAATGCATTATTAACAAATGCTATATCTGCATCCTCGACGTGGATTTTCTCAAAACCAAATCCAAAGTTTCGTATTACTGTCCTTGCATCTGATGAAGTACCTGTATGGAAATCTACAAACACGGATTTTGTGCAATCTTTAAACAGAACCGCGTAGCAATCCAAAAGAAACCGTTCTTTAAGCGTCTTCTCAACAAAATGAAACATCCTTCCGTCTGACCTTGAATCGAAGTTGACAAGTAAATAATATTGCCTATTTCTTAGTTCATGGGGAAAGTTTTGTAGGTGTTTTTGGAGTGACCTAATGTCCTCAATTTGTAATACGCCAAAACCTTCCTCGGTAAGTACTAATTGCAAAATTGTGTCGTTCATAAGACCGTGACCATTGTCCTTCTTTGAAAAATCGGTATTACGTGGAATTAGGGTGGTGGCATAGTGGTGCACCATATAGGCAATATTTTCAATTGACCCAATAGAGGCAATTTTATTAGCCAATAACGATTTTGTCAACATAAATCAATACAAATTTTTAAGTTAAAAAATCTGCATCTCGAATAAAAACAAGCTAAGTCCTTTTTATTTTGGATGTAACCCGTATCAATTTTACCACCGTGGCGAGGTTCAACACTCGGTTGGTGTCGTACTTAAACGACTCGAAATACCGTGCAAAGGTACGAATTTATTGAGTACAAAACAATCGCAATTTGAACTCAACCAGCATCTAACCAATAAGCAATTTAATTCGCGCGTAAAATAGGAGCAATAATAATTCGCAATATTTTTTATTGAAACTACCATTCTGAAACATATATTTGCACACTGGTAACAAAAAGTGGTAACAAGGCCTATATATATTAAAAACATATATATTTAAAGCATTGACTTGGCGTCCCTACGTCTCGTAGTTCAACGGATAGAATAGATGTTTCCTAAACATTAGATCCAAGTTCGATTCTTGGCGAGACGACGTGAAAAAATGGTCCCTTTTAGGGACTTTTTATTTTGTTGGCGACTGCCATATTTAACACTTGTTCCTTCTGTTTAGGCGTAACTTTGCAGCGTCAATTTTGAAAAAATCGCATGAACATCAAAAATGCCATCAAAAGTCTACGTTACGAAATAATATCCTTAACCATTATATTGGTGATGGTTGGTTCGACGATTTTGTTTGGTGACCGAGAAATAATACTACCCGAAATGGCTGCATTGTGTACGGGAGCTTTTATGTATCAGGAAAAATCTTGGCTTCATAATCCACAAATGCTTTTTTGGGGTCCGCTTGGAACCGCCATCATTGGTTTTTTGGTCAATCTGTTACCGTTTGCACTTGCGACCAAACTAATATTGGTCATTTTTCTAATGCTCACCTATATGTACCTCATTGGAACAAAGCTGGGACCATCTTTGGCGACTGGATTGTTGCCCGTCATTACCAATGCACATAGTTTTAGTTTTATAGTTGCTATTTTATTGGGCACTTTAATTTTGTACAGTGTTATTTACTTGTTGAAATTAGGCACAACGAAAAAGAATCGCCGCCCTAAGGAAAAGCTTTCACTAACTAAATTTGGATTGTTCGCCCTATTAATGACTGTTTGGATACTATTGTCCCAATGGTTGCGATGGAATCTTTATTTAGCGATTCCGCCTGTCATGGTAGTAGCATTTGAACTCATACATCTACCCAAAATCACCTCTAAAATTTTGCTAAAACAGTTGATTGTATTGTCCTTAGCTGCAACGGTAGGTGTTATTGCCGTCCTGTATTTACCTAATTTATTGTTAGCATCTTTGTTTGACTTTTTCGCTGTAATCGTTTTGTTGCGATTGTTTAAAATGCATTTGCCGCCTGCCTTTGCCATGAGTCTCCTTCCTATGGTTTTACCTCTAAGCAAGGTCGACTATTTACCTATCTACACGTTTGTTATGTTTGTCATATTGGCCGTCTTAATCTATTTTCTTAAGAGGCAGCCCATTATTCGGCTACTGTCCATAAAATACTAATTTCTTTATACAATTATTTAGTCTTCAATGCATTTAGTAGCCACGCAATAGCTTCTTCTTTCTGGTTGGGATAAGACCAATGCCCAGTTTCCTTATAGATTTTAACTACTTTAGGGGATTTTATGCTATTAATAGATGAATAAACAGATGTTGGTGGACAAACAACATCATTATATCCAAAGGAGTATATACCTGGTACGGTCAACTGTTTTGCGAAGTTCACAACATCATAATAGGCCAAGTTTTCTTGCATATTTGGAATCTGTAAGTAGTCTACGTTAGATTGATGAAAAATATGTGGCCATCCTCCTGCCCTACCATATAAATATCCTGTCATATCACTTAATGCAGGATAAAATGAAGCTAGACACTTTACACGTTTATCTAAAGCCGCAGTAACTATACTCAAGGCACCTCCCTGGCTACCACCAGTAACTCCCAAATTGACCCCATCAAACATAGGCAATGAAACTAGAAAATCGTTAGCCCGTAGACAACCCAAGTAAACACGTCGATAATAGAACTCGTCTTTGGAATTTGCCTTATTGTAAAAATATGTCCGTAATGCACCTTTTGCCAAATCAACATATACTGAAGAATCCATATTAACAGGAATCCCATGAATCCCTATTGTCAATACTATAGCTCCACGGGAGGCCAACTTTATATTGGGAGTGTAAGGTCTTAAACCCGCTCCAGGCACTTCCAATATAGCAGGATATTTTCCCGGCATTCGAGGGATGCATAACATGCCATACATTCTGCTATTATTGATGTTTTGAAAACTTACCATATATGAATTTACACTATCCGAACTTTTATCAGGAAGATAAACAGACCTAACTTCCATTGTGATTTCGGACAATTCCACCTTTCCTTTTTCCCAAAAATTCCAAAAATCCTGAGGAAGACTCACAGTTGGGTTTATTTTTTCCACATCAAACCCAACTGTACACAATCTTTTATATGTTTTGCCATTAACAACAATTTCGAAAGTACCACGTAAAAAACCCGGTTGTTTTAGCGTATAGCTGCGGGACTTGAAATAACCTTTACCATGTACAATAGAATCCTTAACTATTGTTGACATCATATCTGGACCAATTTCATACTTGATAGTACAATCATTGGCAATCACATTAAATTGCTTGACAACTATCTCAAATTCAACATTTTCACCCACAGTTACCTTCCAGTCCTTTTTGCCAGTATTAACCTCTATTATCAATGAATCTTTCTGTGCTCTAGCGCTAATACTCAGTAGTAAAACAAGAATCAAATATTTAAACCTCATATATATTAATTAATTATTGTTAACCCGTTGTGCATTTAGGAAAATAATTAGAGAAAATAAGAGATTGCTTCGTCATTCTTCCTCGCAATGACGGACATTTTTGTTGAAATGCGATAGCA
>QFOI01000245.1 GCA_003241175.1 Pseudopedobacter saltans | reverse complement strand
GAGTTGAATGTTGGTTTTCCAGAACTGATTTCTATACGTCCCTGATCATCTCTGATAAAACCATAACCATAAATATCTCCCGCGGATCCACCCTTAACCAGTCTAGATTCGAATGTGTTTCCGCCGCCGCCAGAAATTGTATAGGTATCCAATCCATGTTCAGGGTCCACTTTTACAACTGTATTTTTATTATGAGAAGCGACTATATTGGATGTCCATGTAAATTTTTGATTTTGGAAAACATTATATCCAATTGACAATTCCTGTCCTACATTCTTAATTTCTCCAGCATTGACAAAAGCGGTAGAAATGAGTGATGTCACGGAAGGAGAAACTTGGAATAATTGATTAATGGTTTTGGTATTATAATAAGTAAAGGCGATGTTCAAGCGTTTGAATAATTTCATGTCAATACCAAACTCTGTAGACTTTGTATTCTCTGGCTTGAGACTTCCTATTACTTGTGCATTAATGAACTGCAGTTGCCCTGCAGGGCTTTCATAATTTAAGATATTTGCGATATAAGGAATACTTGGTGGATTACCTACTTCTGCATAGCTACCTCTTACTTTAAGATAGCTGATAGCTTCTGGTAATTTGAGCATCTGATCTACCACAAGAGACAATCCAACTGATGGGTAAGAAAATGAGCTTTTTGGAGTATAAGCCAATAGAGAAGACCAGTCAGTTCTCTCTGTAAAAGTTAGATATGCCCAGTTATCATAAGAAAGATTGACATTTCCAAAGATAGATTGGGTTTGAGTTCTACCGACTAGAGAATTAAGTGGGGCTGTTGTATTTGACGAAGCGTTTGCCTGCCCAGAAATAATGTTACTTGGCGTAAAAAGGTCAGTTATGGATAGGCCTTGGTCTGTAAATGCAGGGCCATTGGGAAATAATGTTCCGGAACCTCTTCCAATTCGATATCCAGTTGTCTTGGTATCTTTAATACTAGTACCAATTATAATGTCCGCTTTGAATTTGGAGTTTGTATTTATTTTAATAGTTGCTAAAAGATCGGCATATTTCTGATCGACTGTTTGGGTACTCAAACCTAGAGAGCCATTCCCTTGCGAATTTAAAGTAGATTGTGTTCCGGAATAAACATCCAATTCAAAATCGTCGGAAATTCTGTCAACACTTCCTCTCGATTGTAATGTCAGCCAGTTATTCGCTTCGTAACGAATACTACCATTGAAAATAAAACGATTTCGGGTTCCCCAGTTAGGGTTCTTATTGAGGATCCACCAAGGATTCTGTTGTATATCTTCATTGGCTACCCAGTTTTGTCTTTTAAACCCAACAGAATCAGGATTAAGATAGTTATTCTTATACGGCTGTATGTCTAAGCCTCTAGGGAAAAGATAAAGACCAACCAAAGGATTGAAATATAGACCTGCAGCGGGAGTGTTATTTATCTTTTGGGTTATATATGAGGCGCTACCATCTAAAACTAATTTATCATCAAAAAAATGCCCTGTTTCTCTTAACGTTATATTATGTCGCATCAAGTTATTGGTTGGCTCGATACCATTTGCTTTCGTATTGGCGTAGGAAAAATATGTCTGTGCATTCTCATTTCCTGTAGTGAAATTGATGGAATTGGTAAAATTATTTCCAGTACGGAAAAAAGTCTTTAGGTTGTCATACGAATTTATTTTATTTCCACTCGTGTCCCAACTTAATTTACCTCCAGATTGTCCATAAGAATTTTGAAATTTAGGTAATAAAGTAGGAGAACTGAAAATGGCAGAGGAATTAAAGTTTATTTCAGGTTTACCAGCTTTACCTTTTTTTGTAGTGACTAAAATTACGCCATTTTGTCCTTCATAACCATACAATGCAGCAGCGGAAGCGCCTTCTAATACGCTGATACTAGCAATGTCGTCAGGATTCAAGTTAGAGATACCGTCACCGCCATCAGTCCCTCCCCCAAAAACACTACCACTGGGTTGTCCGTTAGCATTAGCAGAATTTAAGATGGGAATTCCATCTATTACATAAAGTGGTTGGCTACTTCCCGTTGCTGAGCGGACCCCTCTTAAGATTACTTTAGAAGAACCTCCGACTCCTGAAGCGCTGGGGTGATTGTTAAGCCTGCTACCTTTCCGCTTAATGTATTGACAAAATTATCGGTTTTGTTTTTGGATACTTCGCTTCCGTTAATCTGTTGGGTGGCATATGTCAGTGAGCGTTCGGATCGTTTTATGCCCAATGCTGTTACAACGACTTCGCCCAATTGAGAATTTGTTTTTTCATTTAAAGTGACAGTTATATTATTTTCGTTGCCTACTACAATATGTTTGCTGTCAAATCCAACAAATGAAAATTCCAGAGAATCTCCGGGAGATGCAGAAATGCTAAAATTTCCGGCTTCATCTGTAATTGCATTCGTAGTACCTCCAATAATCCTAACGGAAACGCCAGAGAGGCTAGAACCTGTAATTGTTTTTACTTGACCATTTAAGGTTTTGTTCTGAGCATGCAATTTAAACATTGCAAACATCAAAAACAGCATCAAGAAAACTGATTGTTTTTTCATGTACAGAGTGTTTTAATTTATAATCAATAAAAGAAACTAGTTACGGAGTGTCAATTATATTTTAGTCTATTTCTCTATTGCCTAAAAAAGAAAGCCAATTTTATCATGAAGGTATAGCAAAAGCATGAATAGAATAATTCTTTCTGCAAGCATTATCAAAGGTAGTTTTTCTTTGAAACTTTAAATTATTATATTTTACAGTTAATAGATATTAAAATTCATACGTTTAATTCCGGATCATTATTAGAAACCATCTAAAAGTGAAATTCGTCAACGTAAAAAAATCATCGTTTGCGAAAACTGTGGACGTATTTTGACAGATGAAGAACTCTTCAATTCAATTGAAGCAACTAAATAAGACGTCTAGTCTTTTTAAATAACAAATGGACGCTATTGAAAATAGCGTCCATTTGTTATTTAGGTTACAAACTTTTCTTTTTGAGGACTACTTTTTCTCTGTCCGCTTTATATATTTTGTCAAAAAAATCTACTAATGATTTGTATTGAGTAGTAGGGTATTTGCCAGATTCTCTCTTTTGGGATCTGATATAGATAATTTTCCCTTCTTTAAAATCTACCTGAGAACTGTAGGTGCCAAACATAGACTCAATCGACAGCGGTTTGGGTACAGATTCTACTTCATATCCTTCAGGTATGTTAAAGACTGTAGAATCGTAATCCAGAAAAGGATATGTAAACACAATTTCTGAATTGCGCTCTTCGCTGGCTTCAAACTTAGAAGTGCTCTTGTTAAATGCATTTGGCGAAAACATGATTCTTTTGCCAACTACGGATGCATAATTTGGTGCGGTGACGATCAGTTTTTCGTCGATAGATGGGAGGCTGGAAGGAGTCTCTTTGTAATCAGAAGATATGACTTCGTAGGTCGCCAAACCCAAACTGGAGTTTAGATATTTTTTTAAAAGATCTTTGGAAGAGTAATGAAGTAGATTGGCGACATAATCCTGTTGTTCTCCCTGATACAATGTACTTAGGTTTGCTTTGAGATTGCCGTCAATATCTATAGTAGCCTCCGTAAAACGTTTTTGTAGATTTTGAGCAGGAGAGTAGTTTGGCGTATTGACGATGTAGCCTCCATTCTCAGACAGCAACAATGCTTTTCTATTAGCAGTAAATGTTCCTAAGTATCCAAACGGCGATGTTTGGCTAGTACACTCCAGCCAAATGGTGTCTTTGCTTTGAGGAATAGAAAGTATGACATGGTTGAAATAACTATTGGCAAAATCCTCTATAAGGTAGTCCGTAGTATAATCGCCAGCACTAATCAAAACGGGATTGGAAGGTATGCCGGCTTCCTTCAATAAACTATACATATAATTAGTTAATGCTTTGCAGTCGCCATATTTTTTTGAAGCAACGTAAGATGCATCAAAAGGCTCCCAGCCGCCGATACCAAGCTGTACGCTGATGTAGCGAGTATTGTTTTGAAGGAAGGTGTAGAGTACTTGTGCCTTTTCACGAGAATCTTTTAGGTTATCAGTCAAGCGATGAACTTCTTGTCGGATATTTTCAGGTAGGCGATCCTTTCCTTGGTACAAGGCGTATTGGAACTGGCCATATTGTTTCCAATCATCCATATTCCCCGTGTACTTGCCCATACTGAAATTAGAAGGAGCTATGGCAATTTTGGGGAAAAGGTTAAGCAGACCTCTGTTAGACAAAGGTTCCTGATCTCGTGCTTTTAGGTTGTCTAAACTGTAGCTAAAGGTTTTATACTTGCCATTGTCTTGCATTGATGGCAAAGTGCCCGGAATATGTATTGCTCTTAGTCGGATATTGTAGTTGCTCGGTGTTTCAACAATTAGTTTAGCGTGTTCGACGGCTACATTGTAAGAGGCTGGATTCCAGTCTGGTAACAAAAACAAAGACTTGACTTCTTGTTCATAAGAATACTCTACTGTGTAGGGATAGATGGACCAATAAAAATTATGCTCTTTGTATCTTCCATCTGTGATCAAGTTTTCATCTCCGTCAAAAGAAAGGTCCTTGATGTCTTTCTTTTTCATGGATTTGATTTTGTTGCCTTGTGCATCGTACAAAACACCTTCAATATCGTTTAGACCAATAAGATTGGTGTAAAATTCTTGGAAAATACCATCTCTTGCTCCTTCTTCGTCAAGTACAGTAACAACAGATTTTTTTTGTACAATGGCTTTGTTTGCATCCTTAATGATGACACGCGTCAAGTCGTCACGTACAACAGCATGCGCTTTCTTTCTTAAAGAGTCGGCTATAGAGCCTGTTGCATAATTCTGTGCATTGGTTTTCGATAAGAAAAGAAAGCTTATCAATACCAATGTTTTTGTTTTTATAGGGAAAAACATTAAGTGAATATTAGTTTTTTATTTTTTTGAAAACGATTGGTTCATTTTGCTTTTTTACGATAAGCGCAAAAAAATCGCGGAGAGAAGAATAATCTTCTGGGTCAAACGTAGCTCTATTGAGCTTAGTCTTGACCATTAACTGGATCTTGTTATCCTGCTTCGCAATCATGTATTGGAAAAAACCGTCTGTTCCATTCAAAGAAACCTTAGCAGACTTTGGTAGGTCATCGACTTCGTATCCTTTCGGAATGTCCATCATAAGTATATAGTTGTCTACCACTTTATACGGCATTTCGACTGGGTATTTCCTATCGGCAACTTTGAATGGATTCTCTTTTTGTGCATTTCCAAACATAGGATTGAAGTAAATTAACTCCTCTTTTTCCGGTTCAAATTCAAAGTCATAATGAAGCGCTATTGGATTGTCGTAGCTACTTAAAGAATCAATACCTGTATTGGTAAAGCTTATTGGGAAAGAAAAGTTTTTTTGTTTGCTTTCAAAGTATTCTTTTGGTGTCGTTTTGGAGACTTCGTCCCTTACTGACATAGAACTAAAATAACCCAAGTTGGATTGGTAAGACCCAGATAGACGATCTCCTTGAGCACTATTAATTATATTGACGAATGTTGTATTGTTTTCTTCCAGATTGTCAGGGGAAAGAGGAACCAATGTCGGAAGGTCAATATTGATGGTTCTTCCATAACCGTTGTAGCATTCCTGGTTAAGATGATTGAATCCCAAATGTTTGTCAGAGGCATCCAACATAAAATAT
>QFOI01000244.1 GCA_003241175.1 Pseudopedobacter saltans | reverse complement strand
GTGACAGTAGAACTTTGACCGCTTGCAATCAGTGCAACAGCGAACAAAATAGGTGCAATATGACTGCCCAACATGGGACTTAGTAGCTTGTAAGCATCTTCAATACGAGCTACTGTTGTGTGGCCTGATGTATAGAAAACAGCCCCAGCCAATATCAATATGGCCGCATTTACCAAAAAAGCGGCATTAAGCGCAATTGTGCTGTCAATCCTATTGAATCGTAAGGCTTGCAATATTCCTTTCCTATCCTTATTTATTTTCCGGGTTTGGACAAGAGCAGAATGTAGATAAAGATTGTGAGGCATTACGGTGGCTCCTATGATTCCAATAGCAATATAAAGCGCATCGCCATTCAATTTGCTTGGTACAAGCCCTTTAACCACTTCACCCATATGCGGTTTAGCAAAAATCAACTCTATGAAAAAAGACAAACCGATTACTGCAATCAACCCAATAATGAAAGCTTCCATTTTTCGCATTCCCATTTTTTCCAAATAGAAAAGTAGGAATGTATCCATAACACTTATCCCGACACCCCATATCACAGGTAGTCCACACAACAGATTTAAGCCAATGGCCATACCCAATACCTCCGCCAGATCACAAGCAGCAATGGCCAGTTCCGCCAAAACATAAAGACACATGTTGATGGCTTTAGGATATTCGTCCCTGTTTGCTTGAGCAAGGTCACGCCTCCTAACGATTCCTAATCTTGCCGCCATTCCCTGTAGCAACAAAGCCAACAAATTACTGAAAAGTAAAACCCATAATAATTTATAGCCGTACTCACTTCCTGCTTGAAGGTCGGTAGCCCAGTTGCCAGGATCCATATAACCCACACTTACCATGTAAGCAGGTCCAACAAAAGCCAAAAAGCGCTTTATGCCTTTGTGTTTACTTGTTGTTACGTCAATACTCTCATGAACCGAACTTAGCGATCCACTGTTTTGCGCTTTTGGTTCCATTTATTTACTTTGTCCTACGATTTTACCTTTTATTAGGGTTGTCTATTTTTTAAAAAATAGGTTAACCTTTTAATTTCTTAGGCAAATCTAAAATAAAATTTTGTGTTTATTTGGGTTAAGATATAATTCTGGCACTTTTTTTTGATATAACAAGTTATTCCTTATTTTTAACTGAAATCTCTGGAAATGATCAAGTACATATGGGGCGTTTTTTTATTGGTGACACTAGCGTCTTGCCACGATAAGAAAAGCAAACCCAAAAAGGATTTATACAAGGCAGAAACTTTTTTTGATGAATTTCGCACGCTACGCTTTCCTTATATCGTTGCCGATACAGCTATCGCTTCACGTACGGACAGCTCCACCATACCGGCAGATGTTTTGAAAAAATACCTTCCAGACTCTATTACAGCCAAAATACTGGACAACAATCCAACGGCGCATCCAGTAGGTAAAATAGACAATGCTACCAATCGTTTCATCTTGCTGGCTTTACAAAAAGGGCAACAAACGAAGTGGTATGTAATGGCATTTGACAATAAAAATAAATTCCTTTCTTATCTACCTTTGATCAATAACCGCGATGAAGACAGTTATCGTCATACGTTAAGTATCAATCAAGAACCTACTTTTACCATTGGCAAAAGCAAAAAAGATAGTAAAGACAACGTTTTATACACCAATGAAGGATTTGGATACAATACCGAAACGCATCAGTTTTCATTGGTCATCAACGATTCCAATGAAAACTTGCCTGAATCGGACAAGATATACGTACCAATAGATACATTAGCCAAACATTTTCCGTTTAGTGGAGATTATCGTAAGGATAAACAAAATGTATTGGTTCTCAGAGACGGTTCCCGTCCTAATGAATATATTTTCTTTTACCATTTTGACAAAACGGACGATGATCCGTCCGCAAAAGGGGAAATAAAGGGAAAGCTAAGAATGGCAGGAGAATCCAATGCTATCTATCAGCAAGGTGGGGATCCTTGCGTAATCGACTTTAACTTCAAAAGCAACAAGATAAAAATCAAAGAAGAAGGCAACTGTGCCAATTATCGCGGTAGCAATGTTCAGTTTGACGATACTTTCTCAAAAGTAGAATCATCCAAGGAAGAAAAGGACAACGCTAAAAAGAAGTAACCAACACCTTAAAATACTAAAAACACACAAAAAACATGGACGTAAATCATTTTACGGGCTCCTATCCTATCAATGAAAAATACAGCAAGCGCGTTGCCTATTTTTCTATGGAGTTCGCTATTGACCAATCATTGAAAATATATAGTGGAGGCTTAGGCTTCCTTGCAGGATCACACCTGAGAAGTGCTTACGAATTAAAACAAAACATGGTAGGCATCGGCATCTTATGGAAATATGGATATTATGACCAAGGACGTAATGAAGACCAAACTTTAAGGGTTGACTATATCAATAAAAGTTATAGTTTTTTGGAAGATACCGGTATCAAGTTTACCATCAAGGTTCATGATTCTGATGTATGGGTAAAAGCCTATTTCCTTAATCCTGAAACATTTGGCACGGCTCCTCTTTTCCTGTTGACAACCGATATTGAGGAGAACGATTTTGTATCTAGGACAATAAGCCATCATTTGTATGACTCCAACGAAACAACCAAATTGGCACAATACATTTTGTTGGGTATTGGTGGCGGTAAATTGTTGGACATGATCAATTTTGATCCAGCTATATACCATCTCAATGAAGCACACGGACTACCTGTCGCTTTCCATTTGTTGAAAAAATTCAGAAGTGTTGAAAAATTAAAAGAAAAATTAGTTTTTACGACACACACACCAGAAGAAGCTGGCAACGAAAAGCACGACATCAATCTTTGTCAGACAATGAGTTATTTTGATGGTTTAGCTTTGGATGAAGTACGCCGCTTGACAGGAATTAAAGACAATAGTTTCAATGTATCTTTGGTTGCTTTGCGATTTGCACATAGAGCCAATGGCGTTTCTCAATTACATGGCAAGGTGGCCAATGACATGTGGAACAAGTATGAAGGTATCTGTCCCATCATTTCCATTACCAATGCACAAGATTATCTGTATTGGGCGGACAAGCAGTTGTACAGAGCAAAAGATGAAAACAATACGGCGGCATTTGATGACAGAAAAAAATACCTGAAATACCGCACATTCGAAATTGTTGCGGACCAAACAGGAAAGATTTTTGATCCTAACGTTTTGACTATCGTATGGTCTAGAAGGTTTGCAGGATACAAAAGAGCCGACTTTTTGACAAGAGACAAGCAGAAATTTGAGGCACTGATTACCAATTCGCAGTTTCCGGTACAGATTATTTGGGCAGGAAAACCTTATCCAAAAGATTTTGATTCGATTAATATGTTCAATTATCTTATCAATCTGAGTCGCCAATATCCTAATGTTGCGGTTCTCACAGGATATGAACTTCACTTGAGTAAGCGATTAAAACAGGCATCTGACATTTGGCTTAACAATCCTCGTGTACCAAGAGAAGCTTCCGGTACTAGTGGCATGACCGCTGCCATGAACGGAAGCGTTAATTTTTCTACGGATGACGGTTGGATTCCGGAGTTTATAAAGGATGGTGTTAATGGATTTGTCGTTCCTCAGGCGGATTACCACAATACTCCTATCGAAGCCCAAGACGAAACAGACTTGAAACATATTTACGAAATCTTGAACAACAAAATACTTCCGACGTACTATACACAGCAAGATCAATGGCGTCATATCATTTGGAATGGTATGGAAGATGTTAAAAATGGATTCAACAGCAACAGAATGGCTGACGAATATTATGAAAAAATGTATAGTTAGGACTTATTAGCTTCAGTAATAAAAAAGGACGAATCAATAGTGTTGAGTCGTCCTTTTAGTATTCTCATTTTTCTATTTCCCAAATGCGGCAAGATTCGTAGAAAATATTTTTACGGCCATTGCCAATAATACAACTCCGAAAAATTTTCGAATGGCAATCATTCCCCCTGGTCCCAATACACGCTGGATCCAACCTAAAGATTTCAATACGATATACACCAATATGAGATTGATCACAATACCGAGAATGATATACACTCTTTCATAGTTCGCTTTTAGGGACATAATTGTCGTTAGTGAAGCCGTACCAGCAATAATGGGGAAAGCAATAGGAACAATGGATCCAGCCTTGATACTTGTTTTGGCGTCACCTCCGTCTCCTTTAAATATTTCATGTCCTAAGACCATCTCCAAACCTAGCAAAAACAAAACGATTGCCCCCGCAACCGCGAATGATTGAATCGTCAAACCAAACATATTGAGCAAAAACTGCCCAATAAACAAAAATGACAACATAATGACAGCGGAATAAATGACAATTCTTTTTTCGTCTAATCCGCCCATTTTTTGCTTGTAGGTAATGAACAAAGGGACAGAGCCTATAACGTCAATAACAGCAAACAGGGTAAATACAACAGTTATGAGTTGATTTATATTAAAATGCATGGGTTTCTTATTTAAAGACCTGCAAAGGTACAAGTATATTTGAGATACGTGTAACAAAAGTAATTCCTCTTAGTACCTTTGCCACATGAAAAAAATATTGCTTCTATTCGTTTTTGTTTGTTCATTGTTGATCTATGCCTGCAAGAACAATGGATCTGACTCTTCGGCCTCTTCCAGTGATAAAAAAGAGATTGTGTATTCTGATGAATTAAAAGACCTCATGAGATTATTGGAAACAGTTCCTGATAGCAATGGTTTGAGATTTAAAATAGCTACTATTTTGGATAGTATTGGAGATTATCCAGCAGCCATTTCACAGATGGATAGTTTGATCAAAAAAGATAGTGTGAATTATGGTTTTGTTTTCACAGCTGGTAAATTTTCACAAGATAACAAAGACACTGCAAAAGCCATTCAATACTACAAAAAAGCATTGAAGATATATCCAGCACCAGAGGGGATGCTTTTCTTGGCTAATCTTCTTGCGGAAACTAAAGATCCACAAGCTTTAGATATTGTCAAACAAGTAAAAAGTCTAAGACTTGGTGCAACTGACAATGCCAATTGCGATTTTATTGCCGGGGTGTATTATGCACGAGTCAACGATACTGCCAACGCCATAAAAAGTTTAAATTTGTCTATCGATCAAAACTATACTTTGATGCCAGCCTATATTGAAAAAGGATTGGTTTATTTTGATCACAAACAATATGCTCAAGCTCTGAATGTTTTTCGTTTTGCCTCTCAAGTCAATCAGATGTACGCGGACGCCTACTACTACATGGGACGTAGCTATGAGATGATGGGACAAAAGGACAGTGCAGTTTTGCGTTTCAAACAGGCATATAGTCTGGACAATTCTGTAGTAGAAGCACAAGATGCTTTGAAAAGATTAGGAGAAAAATAAGCTGCAATCTTTATTTTGTTTGAACAGCTAATCATATATTTGAAACGATCATTTTAAAAAAAATAATTATGCCAATAATAGCGCCCTCTTTTTTAGCTTCCGACTTTCTCAGACTTGGAGAAGAAGTTGCCATGGTCAACAAAAGTGAAGCCGAATGGCTACATTTGGATGTGATGGATGGACGTTTCGTTCCCAATATTAGTTTTGGAATGGATATCATTAAAGCCATCAGTTCTCAGACGAGTAAGATCTGTGATGTTCATCTTATGATTGAGGAACCGGGTAACTATG
>QFOI01000243.1 GCA_003241175.1 Pseudopedobacter saltans | reverse complement strand
ATCTTGTTTTGATAGTTCTTTGCAAACTTATAACTACCATTTGCCGATGCAAAAAATCTATTTTTTTTGTATCCAATATAAATACCGTTACCCACCATATTGTTATTGGAATGGTATTCTGAAACTACATTCCCTTTCCAGATTTCTTTCTGATCTATCGAGTTTACGGGTTGCATGGCAATAACTCCCGCTAGAGCATCAGACCCATAAAGCATACTGGCCGGACCTTTTATGACTTCTGCATTGGCGATATGATACCCGTCAATTTCGATACCATGCTCATCGCCCCACTGCTGACCTTCTTGGCGGATACCGTCATACATCGTCAAAACACGATTGTATCCTAATCCCCTAATGAAAGGTTTGGAAACATTAGGTCCCGTTTTTACCGCATTAAGTCCTGGCGTATTGGCAACCAAAACATCAACTATATTGGATGAAATAGTTTTTTCGATCTGTTTCTGGGAGATTTTGGTTATTGCCATCGGATTAGTCAAAACATATCGCGTCTTTTTACTACTGACAAGTACCTCTTCCAGTGAATCTTTTACAAAAAGAGAATCTTTTTTTGTTTTTTGTGCTAACAGTAAAATAGGCATACATAATACCCCAACAAAATATAGAAGCGTTTTCCAAATCATTTTCGATTAGACTATTTTTTGGCAAATATAAAAATATTTTTAGGCATACCTAAAAATAGACTAAAAAAAATAAACCCTATTTTTGGAAATGGAATTGACCCAAACAGAGGAAAATTATCTTAAAGCTTTGTATCGGCTGACATCCGAAAACGATCGGCAACAGCAAGTCAGTAGCACGGAACTATCAGTCCAACTTTCAGTAAAACCTGCTTCTGTCAACGAGATGCTCAAAAAACTGAAAGAAAAATCATTGGTTAGTTATATAAAGTACGGCAAAATTTCCCTCACAGCGTCTGGCTTGCAACAAGCCATTCATGTCGTTCGCAAGCATAGGATATGGGAAACTTTTCTTTATCAAGAACTAGAATACAAAGGTGAAGAAGTCCATGAAATAGCCGAACAGTTAGAGCACATACAATCACCGGACCTTATCGACAGACTTTTTAACTATTTAGGAAAACCTAAAAAAGATCCTCATGGTGAGATCATACCTAAAACTCAGATAGAAAGCGCATCCGTACAACAAATGCTATTACCAAAGGGGAAAATAGGTATTGCTTACACTATTACAGGATTCAAAGAATTGGGGAAATCCTTTTTGGACTATATGGAAAAAGTCGGTTTGCATATTGGTGATATTGTTGTCATTGAAGAAAAACACACATTTGACCAATCTTTTACGCTACTTAAAAACAAACAATCCATACATATTAGCGAACAGGTTGCCTTGGCTATTCTCATAAGTGCTTAATTACTCAGCCTTACTCTTGTTCTTTTCAGCCAAACTTTTTAGGAATTTTGTCATGTATTTTTTGAGAAAAAGAAAATCAAGAAGCCAAAACACTAGACACAGCACCAGTTTTTCGATAAGGTCCTCCTTGTTTTTTACAGAACCTGTTATTACAAAACCCAAAAACATAAAAAGAGCAAAGAACCAAGATTGTTGAACAATCAAGTCAACCATTTTACCAAGTTTTCGAATAAGTAAATTCATTTTCTCTTTTTGACAATTTAAATGTATAAAAAAAGACGGCAGTTGCCGTCTTTTTTTTGAATATCTATAAAATTACTTAGCTATTCATGCTCGCCAAGAATTCTTCGTTGCTTTTCGTTCCACGCATACGTTTCAACAAGTCGTTCATACCTTCTTCTGTTTTCATGTCGCTAAGGTAAACGCGCAAAACATTCATTCTCGACAATGTCTCACGATCCAGCAACAAGTCGTCTCTACGTGTAGAGGAAGCAACGAGGTCAATAGCAGGGTAGATACGTTTATTTGCCAAACGGCGATCCAATGCTAGTTCCATGTTACCAGTTCCCTTGAATTCTTCAAAGATAACTTCATCCATTTTGGAACCCGTATCAATCAAGGCCGTTGCCAATATGGTTAAAGAACCGCCATTTTCAATTTTACGTGCAGCGCCAAAGAACTGTTTTGGCTTTTGCATGGCATTCGCTTCCACACCACCTGACAATACTTTACCAGAAGCGGGAGCCACTGTATTGTGCGCGCGAGCCAGACGAGTGATACTATCCAATAGAATAACGACATCGTGACCACATTCTACCAAGCGTTTAGCCTTTTGTAGAGCAATAGCGGAAACCTTTACGTGCTTGTCTGCTGGTTCGTCAAATGTAGAAGCAATAACTTCAGCCTTTACGCTTCTTTCCATATCTGTAACTTCCTCAGGACGCTCGTCGATCAAAACGATCATCAAGTAACACTCTGGATGATTGGCAGCAATTGCATTGGCCACTTCTTTCAACAAAACAGTTTTACCAACCTTTGGTTGTGCAACAATCAATCCACGTTGACCTTTACCAATCGGTGTAAACAGATCCATCACACGTGTACTGTACAAAGATGGCGTGGTTGCCAAGTTCAATTTTTCGTATGGGAAAAGTGGTGTCAAATAGTCAAATGGAACTCGGTCGCGCACTTCCTCTGGCGTTTTGCCATTGATTTGTTCTACTTTTAAAAGAGCAAAATATTTCTCTCCATCTTTTGGAGGACGAACCGTACCTAAAACCGTATCCCCAGTTTTAAGACCAAACAATTTTATTTGGGATGGAGACACATATACATCATCAGGGGAAGACAGATAATTGTAATCAGAAGAACGAAGGAATCCGTAACCATCAGGCATCATTTCCAATACACCTTCGCTTACGATTGAGCCTTCAAATTCAGAAAAAGAGATTTCCTTTTTGGAAGGATATTTCATTTTGGGAATATTCTGACTTATTGCAGCAGGCGCTTCATAAGCCAAATCACTTTCAATATCAGGAATATTCTCTTCCACTTCTTCCTCTTCCTCTTGGATAGCATCATTATAATCCTGAGCGACGACATCGTTGACGTCATCTTTCAAAAGATCCATGAATGCCTTTGGAATTTCTGGCAAATCCGCATCAGCCAAAAGGCCTTCAATATCTACATCATCAGTAGTAGATTCAGGATCTGGCGCTTTATAATCGTCGTTAAAACCCAAAATACCATTTACAGAAGAACCATTGTTATTGGATACAGGAGATTCTGTCGTATCACTTTCGGTCCGTTTACGTTTAACCAACTTGCGAGGGCGCAATTTAGGTGTGGAGATTTCTTCTGATTCTGCAACTGGAGTTTCTTCGATATTGCTATTTTCAACTTCTGCAACAGCAATAGGCTCTTCTGCCTCTGCTTTTGTTTTCTTAGAAGGTTTTTCTGTCGCTTCTTCGGTTTTAGCAATTTTCGGCTTTACAGCTCTTTTTTTCTTTGGTGCTTCTTCGACTTCAGGGGTCTTTTTTTCACTCGCCATAACAGCTTGTTTATCTAAAATTTTATAAATTAGTTCTTGCTTGTCGGCAGTTTTTACATTGCCGTCTATTTCCATTTCTTTCGCCATTTTACGCAATTCTGGCAGGCGAAAACTGTTTAACTGTAAGATATCGTACATAAAAATGTAAACTATATTGGGCCATAAGATTATACAACCCAAAAATCAATTGAATGATTAAATGTGTTAATGATTTTTCAAGAAGACTTTAAAATAAATTAGTTCTATTGATTGGAAAAAGATGATTCTCTGGTGCAGTGCAATGCTTAGGAATTGCATGTTTTCCGGAGCAATAATACATTTTAATTCATTTGTCAACAAAAAAATATTGAAAATATTTCAAGAGCGTCGACAATCGACTTTCAACCAACTATCAATTTATAGGACTGCAAAGATAAAAACTATTTTGTATTATCTTTGTCCTCCCTTATAAAAAAACCTTAATTATTAAGGAAAATAGAAATCAGATGTTCAACAAAAGGATAAAAATAAAGGCACTCCTAGCTACAGAGCCAATCCAAGACCAAGAATGCACAGTAATGGGTTGGGTGCGCACGTTCAGAAACAATCAGTTTATAGCGCTCAACGATGGTAGCACTATCAATAACCTACAAGTCGTATTGCCTTTAGGTTCCGCAGAGGAAAATATATTGAAAAGAATTACTACCGGAGCTTCCATCAAAGCAACGGGTAAACTTGTTGCGTCTTTGGGTAAAGGACAAACAGTGGAATTGCAAGCCAACGCTGTAGAAATATTGGGTGATAGTGATCCTGAAAAATATCCTTTGCAACCCAAAAAACACAGTTTGGAGTTTTTGCGTGAAATAGCGCATTTAAGATTCAGAACGCAAACTTTCAGTGCCGTATTTAGAATAAGACATTCGTTGGCTTTTGCGGTACATCAGTTTTTCAATGAAAGAGGTTTCGTCTATT
The DNA here is from genome assembly GCA_003241175.1 of Pseudopedobacter saltans. Taxonomy (GTDB): domain Bacteria; phylum Bacteroidota; class Bacteroidia; order Chitinophagales; family Chitinophagaceae; genus Rhizosphaericola. The sequence continues at coordinate 1,273 of QFOI01000243.1, read as the reverse complement.
TGCATACGCCAATCATTACATCAAGTGATGCCGAAGGTGCAGGAGAAATGTTCCGTGTTACAACATTACCATTTGAAAATACGCCACGCAAAGAAGACGGAACTGTTGATTTTTCCGAAGATTTCTTTGGAAAAAGTACCAATCTTACCGTGAGTGGACAATTAGAAGGTGAGTTGGGAGCAACTGCGTTGGGTGAGATTTATACATTTGGACCTACTTTCAGAGCCGAAAATTCCAATACGACAAGGCATTTGGCTGAGTTTTGGATGATTGAACCGGAAATGGCGTTTAATGATATTGAGGACAATATGGATTTGGCAGAAGAATTTATCCATTACCTTATCAATTATGTATTGGAACACAATGCGGATGATTTGGCATTCTTGGACAATCGTCTAAAAGAAGAAGAAAAATCACTTCCTGCGGACAAAAGAAGCGAGTTTGGATTATTGGAAAAATTGCAGCTTGTTGTCAATAACAAATTTGAACGTATAACCTACACAGAAGCTATTGATATTCTATTGGCATCATCCGCTTACAAAAAGAAGAAATTCAAATTTGATGTAAGTTGGGGTATTGATTTGCAAAGTGAGCACGAAAGATATTTGGTAGAAAAGCATTTCAAAAAACCTGTTATTGTGACGGGTTATCCGAAAGATATCAAAGCATTTTACATGCGTCAAAACGACGATGGCAAAACAGTTGCTGCGATGGATATTTTGGCACCAGGAATTGGCGAAATCGTAGGAGGCTCCCAACGTGAAGAACGTTTGGATTTGTTGGTCAAAAGAATGGAAGAAGTCGGTATTCCGCCACACGAAATGGATTTCTACCTTGACACCAGAAGATTCGGAAGCGTACCACACAGTGGATTTGGATTGGGTTTTGAAAGAATGGTTTTGTTTGTTACAGGTATGACCAATATCCGTGACGTGATTCCATTTGCGAGAACGCCCAAAAATTGCGAATTCTAAGATTTATCATTTTCTCTATACAAAATGCCTCTTATGTTTGCATGTCAAATATCAGAGGCATTTTTAATTTTATAAATATGGTTACAGCAATAGCACCAATAGACGCATTAAAAGAAAGTTTACAACAAAAACGTCAGGAACTCATCCAACATCCACTTTATCACAAGATCAAGACAATTGAGAGTCTGAAAATATTTACCCAACACCACGTATTTGCAGTTTGGGATTTTATGACTTTGCTAAAAGCATTACAAATCAGATTGACTTGCGTGACGCTACCTTGGAAACCGGTTGGCGAT
>QFOI01000242.1 GCA_003241175.1 Pseudopedobacter saltans | reverse complement strand
CACAGCCTACAATGGCTCAGATTCAACCATTAGCACAGAATACGGATCCATTGAATGTGTATATTGGAAACCAAGACTTGAAACCGTCGTACAACAACTCTCTAAGTTTTAACGTAAGTAAGTTCGATCTTGTAACATTCTCAGGATTTTATGCTGGATTTTTCGGTTCCAATCAGTTGAATGCGATTACAACCAATACGACAACAGATCTTGAAACGGGTACAACTACCTATGGATATATCAATGCCAACGGTAACTATAATGGTTATGTTTATGCTGGTTATTTTATGAAAATTAAAAGTTTGAATGACTTAAATGTTAGGCCCTCAATAAGTTATAGTCAAAATAGAATTGTCAACTTTATCAATAGTGCTCGTAACAATTCGTTGAATAGATCATACAATTTCAATCTAAACTTGAATATGGATAAAGAAAAGAAATACTATTTATCGTTGGACGGAAGCCTGTCTTACAATCAAAATAAAACCAGCGTGCAATCCCAAAACGATAATAACTATTTTTCTTACAATGTCAACCCGAATGGAAATGTTTATATAACTAAGACATTGAAATTGGATGTAGACTATAATTTCAATTATTATGGAAAGTCTCAGGCATTTAGTTCTGCCTATACAATAGGTATTTTCAACGCGTCTATCTCTAAAACTTTCTTCGAAAATGAAGGTTTGGTATTGAGAGCGGGGGTTAACGATTTGTTCAATAAGAATCTGAACTTCCAGAGGATGAATTCAGGTAACCAGATCTATCAAGTGTTGAATTCCACTATCAAGAGGTATTTTATGTTCTCAGTGATTTGGAATTTCAAAACAGGCATGGCTTCGGCATCTAAAAAATAAATTTAAAATATTCAAATAAATGAAAAAAGGTATTTTATTCGTCATTCTGTTGTTAAGTATTGTGCAAATAGGACTGGCGCAGAATGAAGGGATTATTACGTCCGGTACGATTATATACGAACGTAGAACGCAGATGCAAAAAACGATACAGGAGTTTGTCAATCTACACCCTTACATGAAAGACAAATCTACCGAGATTATGCAGATGTATAATGGGAAATATAAACCATTTCAAGTGACGGACTATGTGATGGATTTTGACGCGACTAAGAGTTATTATGCTCCAGCTGAAAAGCAACCTGACACACATCAGGAATTGGACCAAATGTTCGGTATGCCGGGTCAAGATAATTCAGTCTTTACCAACTATACAGATCATAAAAGATTAAGTACAAAAAGCATTTTTACGACTACGCTTAATATTTCAGATTCTATTGAGCCGATCAAGTGGCGTATAATGGACGAGACACGCGATATTGCAGGATTTGAGTGTCGTCGAGCTAATGGTTTAATTCATGATTCCGTTTATGTTGTGGCCTTTTATACGCCTCAGATTGTACCAGACATGGGACCAGAGTCGTTTCATGGTTTGCCGGGAATGATTTTAGGTTTGTCTTTGCCGTATTTGCATAGTACATGGTTTGCAACAAAAGTTACTCCATTGACAACGACAGTTACAGATAGTAAAATGAACAAAAAAGGTAAGACTGTTTCCGAAAAAGAATTTCAATCTACTATAAAACAATTGGCCAACAATATGGGCGGCGAAGATGCTGGTAAATATCTAATTCAGTTTTTGAATTTTTAAGATAGCGTTGCCAATAAAAATGTCGTAGTTCAACTTTATAGTTGGCTACGGCATTTTTTTTTAAGTAGATGTCTAATTAATAAAAGCTTCTGGGTATTGTTTTCTGCTATAGGAATGTATTTTCTTGTTTTCTTGTGTGAATAGTATCAATACGAAACTGCCAATAGTATTAAGCATTAAATAAGTTGCAATTAAGTAAAAACTACCATTTCCCTTACTATAGCTAACGAACTGGACCCAAGCTTGCAGATTGTTGAAAACTATTGGAATGAGGAAAGTTGCTTGCCAAACCTGTGGGATGTCTTCTATCATGATTTTCAACCGTTGACCTCTTGGGGATACTCTCTTGCGTCCCTTTCTATATATCATAGTTTGGGTTAACCAATATACTCCTACAGAGAGGTCAATAATGAGACATACTAAGTTTAGCTTGTTTATGTTTGTTATGTCATGATGATAAATTAAATAGACTGGTAACGCCAATATTGCTAATGTTAGAAATAATATTGGAGGTGTAATGCTTTTCTTTAAAATTTCAATACGTTTTTTCTTGATTCCTTTTTCTATGCTTTTTTTCGCTCGGATAATAATTTTGAAAAGCCAACTTTACCAAAAGATTTGTATTCCTTTTGCAAACAATCTTCGAACAATAAATTGGGTTTGTTCGCCATTTCGGCTTCAATGGCACTTGCCAAATGATCCACTAACTCTACTTGAACATCGTAATATTTGACACCATGTTTAGTGCAAAATTGAAATAAGAAGTCTATATCGTTTTGTGATAATGTATTGTTTTTCATGGTGGCAAATCATTTTTGAAACGCCTGTGGATAAGCTTGTTTGGAAAAATCTTTTAATTGATCCCATGTCAAAGAAAGTGCTATTGTTTCTATGATGTAATAGCTTGTAATTATAGCTGAAAATATCTTGTATGGGATAAAGTAGTATGTAAATGCTAGATGTTGACCAAAAAAGTTACAAATAATCAATATACTAAACGAAGTAGTCGCAGAGTTTATGTTTAGAATGGATAAAGGTTTCCTTATTTCTTTTTTACCAAAATATAATTTAATCATCATAAAGATTCTAAAAAATATTGCAACAGCATAAAGAGTGGTTATGGACGTTTGAAAATTTTGAATACTAAGAGATAAATACAAAACAATTATTAAAATAGATATTGTTAATATTATTTTGGGGATAGTCAAAAAGCTAATAAGTTTTCGCATTTTTAATCTATATAGTTTCTTTTCTATGGATGAACCTTGTTGATTCAGGTATTTAGCAAATCCTGTTGCTCCGAAAGATTTATACTCTTTTTGTAAGCAATCTTCAAAAGTTATATTAGGATTATTGGACATTTCAGTTTCTATCGCACTTGCCAGATGATCGACCAACTCTACTTGGACATCGTAATACCTCACACAATGTTTTTCACAAAATTGAAATAGTTGCTGTATTTGTTCAGAGGATAATGTTTTCATATTGTAGTATTAATTTTGGCTCAATTGAAAAGCTTCTGGATAATTCTTAATCGCATATTCAATCAAATTTTTCTTTTGATGTAAAAATGCCAATAGCGCAATCCAACTAAATCCACCCAATGTAAATAAAATGGTACAAGCCAACCACTTCGGATGAATATAATTTAACGCCGTTGATGATACGAATAAATTGGAAATTGCTAATATCAGATTCACTAAAAATAGACTATTATTTTTTCTATTAAAAATTAAAAGTTTTTGTATTTGAGTATACTTTTTTTCTTCCTGATGAATCTTTTTCTTTATGTAATAATTTTCCTTTCCGAAAAAGCTATTGGTATGATAAATATTTAATAGAAATGCGGGTAAATAGATTATACAAGCAACTGCAAATGCTTCTTTAGTTGTTAGATATTTAATTATAAAAAAGGAGAAGATGATGTACCCAATCGTCGTTATCACTTTAGGAAAACTAAAAAAGGATTTCAAATAATCCAATTGCCTTTTCTTATTTTTTGTAGCAATTGCAATCTCCTTTTCTTTAATTATTTTATTAATTGCTTTTTTATCAAAGCCCGTATTTGTGCTATGGAAAATAGATTCAAATGTTAGAGTTGAATTATGGATTAATTGCTGTTCTATTATAGTCGCAATATGATCCACAATTTCTAATTTTACATCATAAAAGATTACACCTTGCTGCTCACAATAGTTTTCAATTTTTTGTATTTGTTCATGAGTTAGTTCGTGCATAACTATATAGTTTGAGGTTTTAGTAGTAGTTGCATAGTTCGCATGAAATTTTCTAATTCTTCCACTGCATGACTTTTTTGTTTTTCACCTTCTTCGGTTAGTTTATAGTATTTGCGTGGACGATTGCCAATATTTTCTACTTCTGTTGTCAATACACCATCTGCTTCCAAGCGGTGTAATAGTGGATATAGCGCACCTTCTGTAATCTGTAACTCACCGATGGTTAGCTCTTTTACTTTTTGGGTAATTTCATAGCCATACATGCGCCCATTATCATTCAACAATTTCAATAGAAGCGGTTCCAAACAACCTTTATACAAACTATTTTTATTCATAATTCGAATATACATAATTTTCTTAGGTATATACAAAATTTATATTAAGTAGTTGTATAATAATTTTTATATCTCAGTATAAGTCAGGTTATTTTAGTAAAGTAAACGCAATAAATAACTTTGCATTTAAAATAATACAAATGAAAATTTATCTCATAGCTATAATTAAAGTAAAGCCACAATATCGAGAAGAAGTGCTTAATACACTTCAAAATATGGTTGCCCATACACGGAAGGAAACGGAATGCGAATCTTATAATTTACATCAAGGTTTGGATGATGAAAATCTATTTACATTTTATGAAGTTTGGAAATCCCAAGAAGGGTTAGATGCACATAATCAGCAACCGTATATACAAGCGTTTGGGCAATTGATAGCGGAGAAATTGGTAGAGAAACCAACTATTTTATTAACAAATTTAATTTAGAAGATGGAGTACAGAAAATTAGGAAATACAGACTTAGAATTATCAGTTATAACGCATGGCGCATTTGCTATTGGTGGAAATATGTGGGGAGGAAATGAGAAAAAAGATTCTATCAATTCCATTCATGCGTCTTTGGATAATGGCGTAAGTACCATAGATTCAGCTCCATTTTATGGTTTTGGTCTTAGTGAAGAAATTATTGGTGAGGCTATTCAAGGTAAAGATCGTAGCAAAATACAATTGCTTACAAAATTTGGATTGGTTTGGGATGGCAGTAACCAAGGAAAAGGTGAATTCTTTTTTAATGCGATGGATGATGGAAAGGAAATTCCAGTATTCAAATATGCCTCCAAGGCCAATATTATTAAAGAAGTAGAAGAAAGTTTGAAACGTTTACGTACAGACTATATTGATTTATTGCAACTACACTGGCCTGACAATACCACTCCAATAAGTGAAACGATGGAAGCGCTAGAAATGCTTGTAAATCAAGGAAAAATTAAAGCTGCAGGTGTAAGCAACTATTCCCTATCTCAACTTCAAGAAGCCGCAAAAACATTTGCGCCAGCAAGTAACCAAGTGACTTATAGTATGCTTAATCGTAGTATTGAAAAAGATATAGTTCCTTATGCCTTAGATTCCAACACCGGCATAATCGTTTATAGTCCGATGGAAAGAGGTTTATTGACTGGAAAATATTTTACAGATAACAAATTAAAATCCGATGACCATAGAAATGATTATTTCCAACAATTTGATTTGCCTAAAGTCGAGCAATTCTTATCCTCGATTCGTCCAATAGCAGAAAGTAAAAATGTTTCCTTAGCTCAATTGGTATTGCGTTGGACGACGTTGCAACCCGCCATCACTATAGTATTGGCCGGTGCAAGAAATGCGGAGCAAGCCATTTCCAATGCCGCGGCAATAGAAATCAATATCACAAAAGATGAAATGGATTTTATCAATAAGCATTTGGAAAATTTATAATTCATAATTCAATATTGGAA
>QFOI01000008.1 GCA_003241175.1 Pseudopedobacter saltans | reverse complement strand
GAATCTATTCGGCAAACCCTCAACAGTTGGTTTACATTGACATTTATCGGAGGAAAATCAACTATTCAAAAATCACTTTCCGATTTCATAGAACGTTCTGGCATAAATGAAATAATAGCTTACACCAATATTTTTGACCTGGACGCCAAGATTAAGTCGTATAAAATTTTCAGTGAATTATTTTCAAAATAAAAAAGAACGGGCCTTTGGAAAAAAGCCCGTTTATACCTATCAAATAAAAACACCTTGCTAGATCGAGAACAGTGCAAAGTTGTCCCATAGTGTACTGTCAAAAAATGACAAAAATCATCTTTTGATATTTTTTTAGGCAATCCATTGCGGAACAAGGATAATGAAACCGTTTATTTAATACATTTACGGATTACTAATATTGTGTAATCCACTTAAATTAAAATATACTTCTCTTATGCCTGGAACTACGAACAATACGCAACGCAATGGATATGCTTTGCCATTGATAATGATTTGTATCCTATTTTTTGTGTTTGGATTTATTACTTGGGCAAATAGTACCTTGATTCCCTTTTTCAAGATGTCTTTTAGCCTGTCGGACACGCAGGCTTTTTTTGTAACGTTTGCATCATACATAGCTTATTTTTTCTTGGCTTTGCCAGCATCGGTTATTTTGAAAAAAGTCGGGTTTAAAAACGGATTGTCACTCGGTTTGATTGTATTGGCATTGGGGTCCATCATTTTTATTCCTGCAGCCAAGTCGCATAGCTATGCCCTGTTTTTGACAGGTATTTTTATTCAGGGCGCCGCTTTGGCCATATTGCAAACTGCTGCAAATCCTTACCTAACTATTATTGGACCCATCGAAAGCGCTGCGCAAAGAATTAGTATTGCAGGTGTATGTAACAAAGGCGCGGGGATTATAGTTCCCTTAATTATGGGAAGTCTTTTCATGGCAAATTCCAGCAATATTGAAAGTCAACTAAAAGTAGCTAATGCTGAAGAAAGAATCGCTTTACTCAATGAAACACTTTCCAGAGTTAACGTTCCTTACATAACATTGGCGGTAATTTTTATCTTATTAGCGATTGTTTTCAAAATCGTACACCTTCCCGAAGTAGAAGAAGAGAAAGAAACAATTGACATTAGTTCTGAAAAACTACATCAGAAAACGAGTATATTTCAATTCCCGCACTTGTTCTTAGGTGCTTTATGTATTTTTTTCTGTGTTGCAGCAGAAGTAATGGCAGGAGACCTTATTGGACCGTACGGAAGAGAATTAAGTCTTGATCCTTCCAAAACTGTTTACCTGACATCGGTCACCTTATCTTGTATGCTTATTGGCTATTTTATTGGCATTGTCTGCATTCCACGTTTTATCTCACAACAAAAAATGTTGATCATCTGTACGGTTGTTGGTATGGCATTTTCAATTGTTTCTTTGACGACTACTGGTAACACCTCCATTTTGTTTATTGGCTTATTGGGCTTAGCAAATTCTTTAATGTGGCCAGCAATATTTCCATTGGGAATCCAGGGTTTAGGTAAATTTACCAAAACCGGTTCCGCCATCATGATCATGGGAATTGCAGGGGGCGCGATCTGGCCATTATTCTATGCAACACTAAAAGAGAAATTCCATATTCATTTTCAGTTAGCGTATTTTATTGCTATTGTAATTTGTTATTTGTACATTTTGTATTTCGCAGTAAAAGGTCACAAAGCAGGGCAAAAGACAAGTTAGTTTCTGAGATGAGGAAATTGTTATTTTTCGTAGTTATCTTGTTTATTTCCAATAGGATTTATTCTCAAAAAAAGGAAAATACTTTATTGTGGAAAATAACCAAACCCAATAGTTTGAACGTATCCTATTTGTTTGGAACTTTTCATCAAGTGAATCCTGATTTTTTCGATTCCTTAAAAAATGCAAAAAAGCTTTTACTAGAAAGTAATCTCTTGTTTGTAGAAGCGTATCAAGAAAAAGAGAATACCAATACCGAAAATGAAATCACTTCGATTTATGGTGTTTGGAACAAGGAAAAATGGGATTCTATTTCTACTCCAACGCAGCAACGACTTTACAATAAATTCGTCAATAGTAAATGGGGGGATGAGGAAATGTATAGACTTCCTCCCGCACTATTAATGCTTACATTACAAGATATATACCTACAAGGAGTTTGTGATACGTCCAATAGAATATCCGTAGAAAAAATGGACAATAGAATTATTTCAATAGCCAAGAAAAATAAAATAAAAATTGAAGGGCTGGATGAAAATCAATTCATGGATATTCAGAAATCAACAAAAAAAGACAAATTCTTCTCTCTGAAAAATACGATTAAAACAAATGCAGATTACATGAATTATATCCTGCATGGTAATACTAATACCTCTAGTGCAAAATTTTTATTTAATTATAAATCGCTTTCTTTAGACTATTCATTCAATAAAGAAGAACAGAACTTAAAAGTTTTACTTACTGGGCGAAATGATAAATGGATGAAAAAATTACCACAAGCATTAGATACTAAAAACTGTTTCATTGCTGTTGGCATAAGACACTTATTCTATAAAGACGGATTAATCATGCAATTAAAAAAACAAGGTTATTCAGTCCAGCCCGTACAACTAGAAATGGACAGAAGTCAACAATAAACTATTTCAACACATTCAACACTTGATACATTTTGTTGACAATCGCATCGTGTGCGCCATTATAGTTATTGATAATTATTGAGAAGACATATTGTTTTCCGTTACTCGCTTTCTGATAACCTGTAAAAGCCTTGCACATACTGATAGTTCCACTTTTCATTTTAGTATTGTTGTAGATCGGAAGAGCTTTATAAAAACCATCAAACCAAGCTTGTTTTTTTGCATAAAGGAGCGCTTTGACTTCAGAGGAAGCGGCATCATAGTTCTGAGGTGACAGTCCGCTACCGTCAATCATTTTCAAGGCATTTTTCGCAACGCCCTTGCCTTCCCAAAAATTGCGAACTATGCCAACACCGTATGCAGTTTCCCCACGCTCCGCCTTTTTCCAACCAATTGCTTTCACGAACGATTCACCATACAGATTGATACTTCTTTGCAAAAAATAGTACATCATGTCATCCATACTAGGAGAAAACAATGTATCCAGACTTTTCTTAATTACGGGCACATTCTTCTTCTGAATAACAAGTTGATTGGTACATGTAAAATATCCCGTCGTATAGATCGTATCCGATTCCAGCCAATGCTTCAGTTGGTTGACAAACAACAAAGGAGGGTTAGGGATAGAGCCGCTTGCGGTGGTATTTTTACCTAAAGGAAGCGTCCCAGTAATGATGCCCGTTGTTCCGTAAGGAGGTAACAATATCGAACTCTGATCGCCCGAACCACTTTCTGCAGTGGTTGTTTGGTTGATGATAGTGACACCTGGTAAATCTTCCGAAATCTTTGCAATACTAGTCTCCTCTCCTATCTTCTTTCCAGGGCGAAACGTAATGTCATATTGGTTTTCCAACCAGTTAAATCCCCAACACGGCGCACCGTAGTAATTGCCCATATCATTCCAAGGCCAACCTCCCGGCATCGGTTGCAGTGCATAGGCGCCATCATCTACAATGACATTGCCGTCGATAGCTCTTATTCCATTTGATTTTAACGATTGGCGTATTTTATTGTGTACATCCTCAGGTTTGAATCCTTTGTAACGCCAACTTCCCAAAGTAGGATCCCCGAATCCTTTGATAATAAGATCACCCTTCAATACACCACCTTCAATAGTTCCATTATAGCCAATGACAGTGCTAAACTTAAAATCTTGGCCTAACAGATCATAACTAGCAATGGAAGTAAATATTTTTTGTGTACTTGCTGGTGATAAACCAACATCACCATTATAGTCATACAATTTTTCCCCTGTTTCTCCATCAGCGACATAAAACCCTAAAGAAGCATTTTTCATCTGTGCGTCCGAAAGTAGCTTTTCTGTTGCTGATTTTAATTTTTGTTCGATCGATTGTGCATGGACATGATTGTATGTCAAAAACAATACACCAAAGGAGAATAACCATTTTTTCATTTGCCAAAGTAATTCAATTTTATCCGAAAATCCAATCTCCCAACAACCGAAAAACCGACCTACCAAAAAAAATATAAATTGCAGTCATGAAACAAGTAATGGCGTCAATTATCACTATTGGCGATGAACTTTTGATTGGACAAGTAATAGACACAAACAGTGCTTTTATAGCGCAACAGCTTAATCAGATTGGCATCTGGTCACATCGTCGTATCGCAGTGGGCGATGTCTGGGATGAGATATGGGAAGCATTGAATCAAGAATCCGCTGTTTCGGATATTGTTTTAATCACAGGTGGACTTGGACCAACGACAGACGATATTACCAAACCTTTGCTTTGCAAATATTTCCAAACAGAACTGATAGAAAACCAAGATTCATTAAGGAACCTCAAAGCTATATTTAAGGATAGGGAAATGCCTGAGAAGATATTTGGACAGGCGCTTTTGCCAGCATCCTGCATACCCGTATTTAATAAACGAGGTACCGCATTTGGAATGTGGTTTGAGAAAAACGAAACCATATTTGTAAGCATGCCTGGCGTTCCTTTTGAAATGAAAGGTATGATTACGGATTATGTCATTCCAGAACTACAAAAAAGGTTTGAATTGCCAACCATCGCCTACAGAACAGTTTTGACAGCCGGCAAAGGTGAGTCTGCCATCAATGAGACAATTCAGGATTTCGAAGATGCACTACCGTCCAATATCCAATTGGCCTATTTACCGGATTTGGGGAAAGTTCGGGTAAGATTAACTACTTCCGGCGCAGATGCAAATGAAACCATTGAACAATTAGACCAAGAATTTACCAAACTTAAAGTTCTTCTAGAAGACATAACGGTTTCGGATAACGGAGACAATATGGAAGAAGCATTGGGGAAAATTTTGATAGAAAAACAATTAACCGTTGGCACAGCAGAAAGCTGCACAGCAGGTAATATTGCCCATGTTATAAGTTCGGTTCCGGGTTCTTCGCGTTATTTGTTAGGAGGTATTGTGTCCTACAGTAATGAAGTCAAACACAATTTATTAGGAGTAAAAGAAGAAACACTTGCTCAATATGGAGCTGTAAGCGAACAAACTGTCAAGGAAATGGTCAAAGGCTGTCTCGACAGCATTCATGCAGATGTAGCGGTGGCCGTTTCTGGAATTTTAGGACCAGATGGTGGCACACCGGAAAAACCAGTTGGCACTGTCTGGGTGGCCGTTGGTAATCAGGAAAATATGGCAACAAAATGCCTCCATTTGCGCTACAATAATCGCGAACGTAATATGCAAGCGACTACAAATGCGGCGTTGAATATGCTTTTTCGCTTTGTTACGGGCAAGCAACCGTTGTAGCAATTGTACACCTCTTAGCTTATTCAAAACTAAAAATGTATTTTTGCGAGGTTCTTATTGAATGTGCGAACCATTTGAAAATCTGATAAGTGCAAACTTTCAGATAAAAATAAACAGTAAAAAATGGCGATAATAGATATTCTACTACCATCTTTAGGCGAGGGCATTACGGATGCTACTATCCTAAAATGGCATAAAAATCCTGGAGATACGATTAATGAAGACGATACACTGGTCGATATTGCAACTGACAAAGTCGACAGCGAAGTACCGTCGCCTACATCAGGTATCTTAGTAGAGAAATTATGTGATGACAATCAAGTAGTTACAGTTGGTTCAGTGATTGCTCGTATTGACAATCAAGATGGACAAGAATCAGAAAACAAAGACCAACAATCGGAAACAAAAGAAGAACCAACTGAGCAAAACGACATAGAACAAGTACCTTATCAACCGGAAAGCCAACCAGCCATCATCTCTGAAAAAAGAGCTGCACAGGTCAATGGGGATGAAGCTAATAATGGATTCTTCTCTCCTCTAGTCATCAATATTGCTCGTACAGAAGGCATTCCTCTTTCTGAATTGGAAAAAATAAAAGGAACTGGCAAAGACGGACGTGTTTCCAAAGAAGACATATTGAGCTATGTTGAGCAAATAAAATCAGGAACACAGCCAGAAATAGTAAGGGGCACTCGCAAATTTTCAATAACCCATACGGATGTTGTTTCTATTCCAAAACCTTCTTTCTCCAAGAATGGAGCTAATGAAATCATCGAGATGGATCGTATGCGTAAGTTGATTGCGCGAAACATGAAAGAAAGCCAAAACCAAGCAGCAACTGTTACATCCTTTGAAGAAGCAGACGTAACAGGTATCGTGCAGTGGCGTGAGAAAAACAAAAAATCTTTTGAAGCAAGCGAAGGAACCAAATTGACATTTACGCCTATTTTCTTTGACTGTGTGGTGCGTGTCTTGAAACGCTATCCCATGATCAATAGTTCGATTGATGGGGATAATATTATATTGAAAAAAGACATCAATATCGGAATGGCAACTGCACTTCCTTCAGGCAACCTCATCGTTCCTGTCATCCAAAAAGCAGCGTATCTCAACTTGGCAGGTTTGGCTAAAGAAGTCAACAGCCTTGCCCAAAAAGCAAGAAACAATCAACTAAAACCGTTGGATACGCAAGGAGGAACATTTACCATTACCAATGTTGGGAGTTTTGGAAGCATAACGGGCACGCCAATCATCAACATTCCGGAAGTAGCTATATTGGCACTCGGAAGCATCAAGAAAAAACCAGTGGTTATAGAAACGGACAACGGCGATACTATTGGCATTCGTCATATCATGATGCTTTCACTAAGCTATGACCATCGTATCATTGATGGCGCTTTAGGATCTATTTTCCTACATGAAATAGTCAAGGAAATGGAAGCTTGGGATGTAAACAGAAGTGTTTAACGCTCCATAACATATCGAATAGAAAAAAGCGGAATGTTTCCGCTTTTTTCTATTCCACAATAGTTCTAAAAGTCAGATTGATCCTTTCCGAAAAAACCTTTTTTGTTGGCGGCAGCCTATGCAACCAATAGGATTGTGTGGTTCCTTTCATCACAAGCAAACTGCCATTTTCCAATAATAACTCTAACTTTTCTTGTGTTTTTTTATGTTTGAATGCAAACTTCCTTTCCGCGCCAAAACTCAATGAGCCGATTGCTCCGTCTTTTTTCAGATCACGCTCTTCATCACAGTGCCAAGCCATACCTTCATCACCGTTGTGATATAAGTTGAGCAAGCAAGAATTGTAGGTTTCTCCACTTTGACTTTCCACAAGTCGTTTGAGTGCCAACAATTCTTCTGTCCACGGAACTGCACTTTTTGTTATGTTGGAATAAGTATATTGAAAAGGTTGATCTCCATACCAAGCCACCATTCTTTTGGTTACTATTTTCCTTCCAAATATTACAGCCTCATCGTTACGCCATTCAATGTTGTTCAATAGTTTTTGAAAATAGAAATTCGCTTCCTTTTCCGCCAATACCTTTCCATAATAGTTGACAACACCATCTTTGGGCAAAAGATTGTGTTTTTTGTTATTATCAAATTCAAATAATAAGGACATCAAATGGGATTTTAAATCTTTACAAATATGGGGCAATAATTTTTTGCTCGTTTAGGAAAAACGTATTTACTTTGCATTTCAAAGTACTTTTAAATAATAAATCATGAATTACACAAACAAAAGATTATTCATAATCCTACTAACAGCAACAGCATTATTGTTAGTGCCATTCTTAGCCATGCAATTTTCCAACGAAGTAAGTTGGTCGATAATAGATTTTATAGTTGCCGGAATTTTATTATACAGTACTGGACTCGCCTGCGAAATGATATTACGGAAAGTAAAGACAAAAAAACAAAAAATCGTTCTATGTCTCATAGTACTTGCCGCAGCATTCTTGATCTGGGCAGAGTTAGCCGTAGGCATTTTCCATACACCATTTGCAGGAAGTTAGCAATATCTAGGATAGATCTCCATCCATTATAGTTTGGGCACTTTCCCATCCAATAATGGCAGACTTACGATCCGTTCCCCACATATAACCGCCCAGCAATCCAGAATTTTGAATAACACGATGGCAGGGAATGATGAAAGCGATAGGGTTACTACCAATAGCAGAGCCCACTGCTCGAGAAGCTTTTGGATGACCAATATACGCCGCAACAGCACTATAAGTTGAAAGTTGTCCCATCGGAATTTTAAGTAAAGCTTCCCAAACATTCAATTGAAACGCCGTCCCTTTTAGATGAAGTTTTATATCAGAAAATTCTCGCTTATTGTTTTGGAAAACCGCCAAGGCCGCATTTTGAAATTCATCGTTTTGTAACTGAAAATCTGCATTTGGGAATCGACATTGCAACTCTTGCAACGCAGTGTCTTCATTCGCATGAAAGGCTATGTGGCAGACGCCTTTCCTTGTAGAAGCAACTATCAGGTTACCGAATAAACTTTGCGAAAAACTATAGTTAATGACAAGATTGATACCCCCACTTTTAAATTCAGCTGGCGTCATCCCTTCAATATTCACAAACAAATCATGCAATCGGCTCGTTGCAGAAAGGCCGGTTTCAATAGTGGTATCCAATAGGGAAGCTTGCTTTTGCGTTAGTAAAGATTTGGCATGTTGAAGACTTATATATTGCAAAAACTTTTTAGGCGTCGTCCCCGCCCAGTCCAAAAACATCCTTTGAAAATGAAAAGGACTCATGTGGACTTGCTTCGCTATTTCATCTAAACTCGGCTGCGCTTTAAAGTTTGTCTTTATATAGGCTATCGCTTGCGCTATACGATCAAAATTAATATTGTCCTGCACCTCCATAACTTCTGATTTAAGATGCAAAAATCCTACTTTCGAAAAACACCGACAATCCGAATCTTGCGTAATTTTCAAATTGTCCTCACATATAGAAAACTAATTTTCTATCCAGACATTACTTTCTTTCAAAAGATTGACGAGTTCATTGACCGCTATCTCACTAGGGACATTTTTCTTAACTATATCTTTTCCCTTGTACAAAGTAATTTTACCAACGCCACTACCTACATAACCAAAATCAGCATCTGCCATCTCTCCCGGACCGTTGACAATACAACCCATAACTGCTATCTTAACACCTTTCAGATGGTGTGTAACAGAACGTATTTTTTCTGTTGTTTCCTGAAGGTCAAATAATGTGCGGCCACAGCTTGGGCAAGAAATATATTCCGTTTTGGATATACGTGTGCGTGTCGCTTGCAAAACGCCAAATGCAGTGGTATTGATAAACTGTTCTACACTTGTGTTTTTGTTATAGTTGCGACCACTTGCATTTTGTATAGTATTCTCCATGGACATATACGCTCTTTGCGTCATACCCAAACAAATACCATCTCCAAGCCCATCCAATAACAAAGCGCCACATTCCGTAGAATAATGAATCAAATGCTCATCCGCAGTTTCCCAATCACTATCCACAACTATAATACAAGGATTTTTAATCTTACTTTCTTCCAAATAAACAAAGAATCTACGAATGGACTGCATCGCCAATTTTCCAGTATTGCAAAGACACAAAACAGTATTAGCATCAAGCTTTCCATCCGAAACTATTTGTTCAAATTTCGTTTGTGAATCTACGCTGTAACAATCCAACATTAGAAAATGTACAGGAGCAGATTTTATAGTTTCGTATTGATCCAACTCGCCTATTGGAATGTATACACTTTTATTATCTAAACTTCTCCAAACCTCAGCATCCATTATTAGTTGAACCGTTCCCGGCAATGCAAATGGAACTTCATTTTTACCCGTAAAAACATAGTCTGCCGCTTGATCACCAATAGCCCACTTGTCCGTATCAGCATCATAAGCATAACCAATACGTCGGAAATCCTCTACTTTTATTTCGGATAACTTGCTAAAATCAGCCACAACAACTGGAACATTTTTTCCTCCAATATTGCCAACAGCATTTGTCTTACGTCTTTGATAGTTATAAGGACTATAAGGCAAATGTTCTATAGATGGTAATCCAACTTGGATTGTTTCATTGCCCGACAAGGGATATCGTTTCACAAGATCGCGACAAACGGGAATTTCAAATTCTGAATTTTCCGTAAGCGACACGCGAACTGTGTCTCCAATACCATCTTCCAATAAGGCACCAATACCAACAGCACTTTTGATACGACCGTCTTCGCCATCACCAGCCTCCGTTACACCCAAATGCAAAGGATAACACTCTCCAAACTCATCCAGCATGGCACTTACAAGCATACGGTACGCCTCGACCATCACTTGCGTATTACTCGCTTTCATACTCAATACGATCTGATGGTAATCTTCATCACGAGCGATACGCAAAAATTCCATGGCGCTCTCTACCATACCCATTGGCGTATCTCCATATCGGCTCATAATGCGGTCACTTAAACTACCATGATTAGTTCCAATACGCATGGCAGTACCATACTCTTTGCAAATCTTGATGAGCGGTATAAACTTGCTGCGGATACGATCGATCTCTTCCGCATATTCCGCATCTGTATATTCTAGTTGTTGGAATTTCTTTTTATCAACATAGTTGCCAGGATTGATACGTACTTTTTCGACAATACGAGCAGCCACTTCTGCAGCATTTGGCGTAAAATGTATATCCGCAACCAAAGGTGTATTATAACCTCGAGCACGCAACTCGTTTTTGATATTTTGTAGGTTTTCCGCTTCCTTAATGGATGGAGCCGTGATACGTATCAACTCTGCACCCGCTTCTATACAACGAATGGCTTCCTCTACCGTTCCTTTCGTATCCATCGTATCACATGTGGTCATCGTCTGTACACGAATAGGGTTAAAATTACCCATAACCAAACCTCCAATCCTAACTTCCCGTGTTTTCAATCGTTGGTATTCGGTTAACGATTGACAATATAATAAAGACATTTTTATATACAATTGATACAACAAAGGTAAGATGAATTATGAGTTATAAGCGATAAGTTATACCTAGAAACATAGAGACCGCATTGTTTAAACCTTTTTTAGCTTTTTCTTTTGATTATTGTATTACATTTACCATTCGAAAAAATAGGATTATATGGGTTTATTTGATTTTCTGAAAAAGAAAAATACCAACACGACATACCAACCAATAAAACCGGCAGAAGAAAAAAAGCCGGATAGTTCTCCAACGACTTCACTTGAGCCATCAGAGAACATAGTGAAAAAGTCCAACAAAGACATCAAACCATTGACGGATATACCACCAATACAAGAAGAAACTGCATCGGAACCAATATCAAACAATAATACGGAAGCAAGTAGAGAACCTTATTATGGCGACCTGGAGAAAACCGGAATACTTGTAGATCTTTGTTCCGTACCATTGGAACAAAGAGATGACAATTGGTTTGCAGAATTTATCAGCAATGTTCCTTTGGCAAGTTTTAGAACTACCGAAAAACAGGTTATAACAGGCCCCGATGGATTCCCTTATTTTCAATTGGAACTACCGGAGCCAGGTGTGCAGTTTCAGTGTTACGTATTGGACAATATGGTTTACGATTTTCTGTTGACAAATGGAATAGGCGTTGCGATTAATTCATCCAAAGCGCAGCCTGATTGGGTTTTTACCTATGGCGACATTTTCAACTATGCCATCAAAAAAGATTTTTACAATAAGGACAATACCAACTTTAATAGAGCGGGAGAAGAACAAATAACGCCATCGGACATGAACAACAACGTCATGGTTGGTCAACCTTCCGAATTTATATTGCCGAATCCCGCAAGAGCAGTCTTAAAGGGCTTTTTGCAATTCAAACAAATCCAGGATCCGAAAGTAATGTTGATGACAATACAGACTCCAGATGGCAAAGAGGCACAAGATCTTGTTTTCAATTTTACGCCACAGGATTTTGCGTCTGAGGAGGATTTTCAAACAACCATACAGCAGATGCAATGGTTCTTACCAAGACATTACTCATTGGCTTTTTTCCAAGAAGACGAATCATTGAAAGAACATTTTCAAGCATTGTAATAGTACATCTGTTAAAACAACACAACCATTTCGAACGAAATGGCTGTGTTGTTTTGTTGCATAAAAATTTAGTTTGTTACTCGCTCCATTTATTTTCAAAATCAGAACCGTTAAGCGACAATTTTTTAGCGCTCAAAACAATGTCTATTTGCATGGGAAACTCTCCTGTACTATTGAAAGTCTCTTGATAATCAACGCAATGCGCATCAGTAAAGCTTAATTCTTTTAGTTTACTCATGGCGTCTCTGCGATAGAAGGTGATTGTTCCGCTTTTCATCTGTGTCGGACTGATCATCCAGTCAAACAAACTAACATTGCCTGTACTTTCTACGGTCAATGTGATAGAACCACCTCGAGGGACTGTGGAAGGTTTTCCTATCTCGTCAGTGACTTGTGTAAATCGAAAACTGCAAAACAATACATTACTTGTCTGGTCTTCAACGGATAGTTTAGCAAGGAATGGCATATGGATTAATTTTTAGGTTAGTTGTATTTAAAAAATTATTATTTAACCGGCGCTTTATAGATCACCATTTTGAGTAATCCTGGGAAAAAATGAGCTTCATACAAGGAAATTCGTTTTTTTATATTGATAAACTGAGGAATCTTTTTTTCGTTGTATCCATGAACTTGTACAACATTGCCTTTCGCCAAATAGCCTTTGGCGATCATGGCATCAATATCATTTGGTTTAACATGGATGCATCCATGAGATTGCGATAAATTGATTTGCGGAACATTTTTATTCCTTTTTGCTCTGTAAGTTTCAATCTCATCTTGAGGAGTAGTATGAATAAAATCACTCTTTTCAATTTCATTTTTATCCTGATGGCCATTCCCATTGGAATCTTTAAAATACTTAACACTTATATGTCCAAAATCATTAAATATCCATTTATCAGGAACATATCTGAAATCAATATTCAAATTGTCAGTCCTAAAGCTCTCATTAGCCTCTTTGACAAGTTTGATAGCATCTGAATTACTTAATTTTTTCCATTCTGAATTAACTGTTGTAATAGGAATCCATTTACCATGAATTTTTACATTTAAAATTCCATTGATAAGAATTAGTGGACTTCCCCAAGGAATGGATGAATAGAAATATTTCTGAGGGCTAACATGTTTTTCTATTTTTCCAATCAAATATCTACCTCTGTCAGTAGGATCCGCCCAATAGCCGTCAGGGGCCTTATACCTTATCTTTGGACCACCATGTGCGTCATATGCATCATACTTAATTATTTGAATTGACATGTCTAATTATCTTTATTTAATAACCAAGAAAAGTGCCATTTTCTTTTTATCCATATCTTATATATTATATTTCCATACAAATGAGCTCCAATATAGATCGGTATTCCATTCTTACTTCGAAAAGTGTAAATAGCATACCAACCTGGTTCTTTTGGTAGAGGTTTAGCCTTATCAAAAACACCAACCTCGTAAAGACCAAATTTATACTCTAAGTCCTTTAGTGTAAGCCATGAACTAGAATCTAATCTATCAGAAATTACTAATATTCCGTTATCCAGAGAATCGCGTTGTTCAAGACTTCCTCCAAAATGGATATATGCTAATCTATCTCTAAATCTATTATTGATTGTAAAAATGTACTTTTTTTGCCACTGCTTCAATTGAGCTTCTATTCCAGAATCACTAGCATTTCCTTGTGAGATATAATTTACTATATCCTGAATAAATGTGAGCAATGTATCTTTCGGAACCTCAGCCGTTCGTTCAACATTTTCTGTTTTGGCTTCATGGCTCTGCCTATTTTCCTTACAGGAACTAAAACTCCAAAAAATTACAGCAATTGCAAAACTGCTTAATATATAGGTGGTTAGCTTTTTCATGGTTGGCTTTCTATCTCAAATTTATAGATTTTAAGTTCAATTATAGGTAAATATGCTCTTAAGAATTACCTAAAGGGTAAAAGTGTTTTTCTTTCTTTAGTTCCAATGTGTTTATTAGAAACTGATTTTCATTTTGAGAAAGATAATCAGCATGAACACAAAGATAGGCAGGCAATCCATTACTTGTTGAGACTGTGTAGATAACATAGTAACCAGGTTCTTTTGGTAACGGCCGCTTCTTATCAAAAACGCCTTCTTCTTTTCCCCCAAAAGCCTTGGTCAAATCACTGAAAGTTAACCACTTAATTGAGTCTTTATCAATAGAAGACATCCCAATTGACTTTCCCATACCAATCTTGTCATCAAAATTGCCTCCAATATGAATTTGTGAAATCGTATCATTGAAAATATTGGTATTGAATCCGATAATAAATCTTTTTTGGTATGGCTCTATTGTTTTACCAAGACCAGAATCTGTAGGATTTGGAGAGACGATGTAATCTGCCAGTGTTCTAATAATTTTTATTAAAGTGTCTTTTGGAATGTCAGCCGTTCGTTCAACATTTTCTGTTTTGGTTTCATGGCTCTGTCCATTTTCCTTACAGGAACTAAAACTCCAAAAAATTACAGCAATTGCAAAACTGCTTAATACATAGGTGGTTAGCTTTTTCATGGTTGACTTTCTATCTCAAATATAAAGATTTTACATTTATAGCAACCAAGTATAATGCCATATTTTACACATACAACTTACCTGTTTTTCAGCGGATAAAAATTCTTATGATCTTTAATCTGTATCATGTCAACATTGCCTCGATATGATATTACACATAGATATATCGGATTTTCTTTTATTGATTCAACTTTAAAAATATAATAGTGCCCAAGATCTTTTGGTACAGGCAAACTGTAATTAACTATACCTTCTTCAGGCATTCCAAATTTTTTCTCTAAATCATTAAGAGATAACCAATTTAAGGAATCAGACACATATGCTGACAAAATAATGCCATTTCTGCTGCTATCCAAGTTATCTTCTATATAATCCACTTTTACATTAGTCAAGGAATCTTGAGGCATTTTTTTGTATCCAATCAGATATTTTTTTTGCCATGGCTCTAGTATATTTCCTAATCCCGAATTGCTAACATTTGAAGATGAAACATAATCTATAATATCCATTAAAATTTTAATTAAGGTATCTTTTGGAATGTCAGCCGTTCGTTCAATATTTTCTGCTTTGGTTTCGTGGCTCTGTCCATTTTCCTTACAGGAGCTAAGGCTCCAACTAAATAGAGTCAATACAAAACTGATTAAGAAATAGGTAGAATAGCTTTTTCATGGTTATATTGGATAACCCAAATATACTCAAAACATAAATCCCTTGCTAGTGTCACCAGCAAGGGATTCTTCTTAGTCTTTAAATGTTTTTATTTGAGCTTAGCTCTTCTGTATTGGTTGGGCCAAGTGATATCTTGATGAACCTCTTTCGCCGCATGCAAAGGGAAATAAGGATCACGCAAAAGTTCTCTTGCCATAAAGATGAGATCCGCGTCTTTGTTGACCAATATCGTTTCTGCTTGGGAAGCATTGGTAATCATTCCAACAGTACCCACAACGAGATCTGTATTGTGTTTAATCAAAGAAGCAAATGGTAACTGATAACCCGAACCAACCGGGATTTTAGCATCTGGAACCATTCCTCCTGTAGAAACATCAATTGCGTCCACTCCTTTTTGTTGTAGGATTTTGGCTAATTCCAATGACTCTTTCTCATCCCAACCTCCTTCTACCCAATCCGTTGCCGAAATGCGAACGAAAAGAGGCAAATCTTTTGGCCAAACCTGCTGTACGGCTTCGACGGTTTCCAATAAGAAACGTGTTCTATTTTCAAATGATCCGCCATATTGGTCGTCACGCTTATTGCTCAATGGTGACAAAAACTGATGGATAAGGTATCCATGTGCACCATGTATTTCTAATACTTTGAAACCTGCAGCCAATGCTCGTTGCGCGGCAGTGATAAAATCTTTTTTTATCCTTTGGATTTCATCAAGAGAGAGTGCGGTTGGTTTGGCATAATTGTCTGCAAAAGAAACAGCAGATGGAGCGACAGGAATCCAGCCACCTTCCTCAGCAGGTACTGCACCATGACCCTTCCATTCAGGATAGGTACTTCCTTTTCTTCCAGCATGGGCAATCTGTATACCCGGAACAGCTCCCTGCTCTTCCAAGAAAGAAGTGATTGTTTTCAAAAAATCAATATGATCCTCCTTGTAGATGCCCAAATCCTCTGGTGATATTCTACCTTCAGGAGATACTGCAACGGCTTCTGTAAATATAAGTCCTGCTCCGCCGACAGCTCTTGAACCCAGATGAACCAGATGCCAGTTATTGGCGTATCCTTCCACCGCGGAATATTGACACATGGGAGAAACTACAATACGATTTTTGAGTGTAACGTCTTTTATTTTTAAGGCTGAAAAAAGTTTTGACATAATTCTAATTTTAGAACAATGTTACAACATTAATTTTTGCCAAATAACATTTTGTTGATTTAACAAAGCAATGCATTCATTATCAAGAGTATATTTTTTTACTTGTCTATATCATGTAGTAGTTGAGACTGTGACTTGTAGTCATTGTGTAATAGGTCTAAATAATATATTACAGTTGTCAACACATAATTTTACATACCAACAAAATCAAACCTATGAAAACCAAGTCATTCATTTTTACCCTGTTGACATTCTGCTTAATGTACCAAGTCGCGCAAGCAAGAAGAGTTCGGGTGAGAAACTCAAGTTATTATGCCTACAAATTGGTGGCGGACTTACCAAACACACCCGAATATTTGTTAAAAGAAGGCGATGGCAAGACACCAAACCAATATATGGATCTCGCCATAGAAACCGTTGAGTATGGGCTGAATAAAACAATTCCCATGTGGGTAAAATCTGGACCGAAACTCGTGGGGTACAATGAAGCGCTACAAGTCAAAGTCGATCTTACGGAGGAGGGCTTAAATGAAATCATAAGTGAAAATCATTTAAACAAAGACAAGCTTTTAAGTATAAACCTATACAGAAGATATGGTTACATTCTTGCCATAGGTTTACTTATATTGGTTGCCATTTTGGCTATTGGCCATCGAAACGTAAAAAGCAGATCAACAAACAATTTGTATAAACTAAAAACAATATAACATGTATTCAATCTACTACATCGTCATCGGGGCTGTCGTTGTCATTATGGTCATTACCTTGATTATGGCAAACATCAAAAAAGCGCAACAAAAAAGTGCCTATCTGAGCCTCGATGTTAATGCCGAAGCCTTAAAGACAAACCAATACATGAACGAGTCTCTTGACAACAACTATTATTTCATCAAACACCAAATGAATGAAGAATTAATTGACGCATTTACTAGTGCTTTTGTGGAACATGGTGTTAAAGACGAAATTGCGGATCAAACTAAAAATCTATTAAAAGGTATGGCAACATTAGGAACTGTAAGATTCAGAACCGTACATACACCTAAATACATAACCATCAATGGAGACTCCATTCATCTTTTCGATGTAGACAAAAATGGAGACATTGATACACATCTTGTTTTTGATCAAGGCAGAATGAGTACTTCGACTATTGAAGAGATATTGGACATGAGAAAGGAGAATGTTTTGGGTAATTTTTCTTTAAGGTATTACCGCATTTCATTTTCAACTGATGACAAACCTATCCGATTGGTTATCAGCAACATATTGACAGATATAAATGCTGTTCCATCCTATGACGTTCAAGACCAGATCCAAAACTTTGTTGTCGCCAACCATTTTTTAAATACATTAGGTCAAAAATATCCGCATCTACGTGTACACACGGACATTCCTTCTGCTTAATGTACCATACCGTTCAAAAGAGTTAATATTTTTAAAATGAAGCATAGTTTTCAAAAACGTCTACCTTTGCGGCGCTATGCAAATACAGGTATTAAAATCGAAAGTACATCGCGCGGTCATTACCGAAGCTGATCTGAATTATGTAGGCAGTCTCACTCTAGATGAAGACTTGATGGATGCTGCCAATATGATTGAAGGGGAAAAAATACAAATAGTCAATGTCAACAACGGTGAGCGTATAGAGACCTATCTCATCAAAGGAAAAAGAGGAAGCGGTACGGTTTGTCTTAATGGTCCTGCTGCAAGGAAAGGAGCTGTTGGAGACATCATTATCATCATTTCCTATGCATTGATGGAGTTTGAGGAAGCAAAAAGTTTCAAGCCTTGGGTCATTTTTCCAAAAGAAGGAACAAATAAACTCTAATTTTTTCGCCTATATCAAAATATTAAAAGCTGCAATACCCAAAATGTGGGATTTTGCAGCTTTTTTTGGTTTTAAGCGGAAATAGTACCACCTTAGGTCGCTATTGAAGACTTCCTTTTAAAATTTTTAAGGGATTTGATTAACTAGATACCAACAAATACATGAAGAATATTAAATTTCCAACATCCAAAATCATCAGCCATAAACAAATTGGTTTTTTACGTGAAATATGGCGTTTGCAGGGCAAGAAGGTTGCCTTTACCAATGGATGTTTTGATATTTTGCATGTAGGCCACATTGCATCTTTGTCTAAAGCAGCCGAAAATGCAGATGTCTTGATTGTTGGCATCAACTCTGACGAAAGCACTAAAAGATTGAAGGGAGAATCTCGCCCTATCAACGGACAAAAAGAGAGAGCCTTGATGTTAGCCAATATGTTGATCGTCGATGGCGTCATGATATTTGAAGAAGACACGCCATTGGAAATTATCAATCTAGTCAAACCTGATGTATTGGTTAAAGGTGGTGACTATACCATTGATGAAGTTGTCGGAGCCAAGGAAGTCATATCTTGGGGTGGCAAGGTTGTCATTAACGAAATTGTACCTGGATTTTCCACGACGGGCATAGTGGACAAAATTCAACATTTGTAATGTATTAATTTTCATTATTTTATTGTTAATCGGTCGATTTCTATCAATGTTGGCGTACTTTTATGTAAATAAGTTTTGGCAACATTATGAAGAAAGAAAATGCCTTAATCCCTAGAGATATTAGTTGGCTGAGCTTTAATGCTAGAGTCTTACAAGAGGCGGACGACCACACGGTTCCATTGATACAACGCATCCATTTTTTGGGTATTTTTTCTAACAATATGGATGAGTTTTTTAGAGTCCGTGTTGCAGCGTTGAAACGCATGGTTGAACTAAAAGGGAAAAAAACCAATTTTCATTTTGAAGTCAATCCACAAGTTATATTGGACGAAATCCAGCAAATCGTACTGCACCAGCAAAACGAATTTGACAGAATCTGGAACAGCATCCAAAAAGACATGGCAAAAGACAAAGTCTTTTTGGTCGATGACACACATCTAACACCCAAACAAAGAGATTTTGTTCGCCAATATTTCGAAAAAGAAGTCGAATCCAATATCATTCCTCTCCTGATTGAGAATATTCCGACATTTCCCTATTTACGAGAAAAGAGCCTTTATCTAGGCGTTGTCATGAGCAAATCCGATGCGGCATATTCTCAAAAGTTTGCCATTATAGAAGTTCCCAGCAGGATTGTTGGGCGTTTCAAAGAATTACCGACCGATGATCCCGAAGAGCATCAGATAATCCTATTGGAGGATGTTATCAAATTAAATCTTCCTCATATTTTTTCTTATTTCGGTTTTGATCATTTTGATGCACATGTATTCAAGGTAACTAAAGATGCGGAGTTTGATATTGACAATGACATTTCCACTACATTAGTACAAAAGATTGAAAAAGGATTAAAAAATAGGCGTAAAGGAAAGACCGTGAGGTTCGTTTATGATAAGGCAATGAAGCCCGTTTTATTGGATTATCTACTCAACAGGCTGGAAGTCAATAGGAAAGATGCCATTATTCCTGGTGGCACTATACACAACTTTCGCCATTTTATGGATTTTCCAGATGTTTTTCCGCCATCGGAAGAATCAATTGTACAGCCTTCTTTCATTCATCCAAAATTCAAGGATCGCTTGCGTGTCACGGATGTCATTTTGAAAGAAGATGTGCTGCTTTCTTTTCCTAACCATTCATTCGTTTCGGTCATTGATCTTTTGCGTGAAGCTGCGATGGATCCGGATGTATTGAGCATTAAGATAACGGCTTATCGTCTAGCAAGTAGTTCAAAGATTGTCAATGCCTTGATTAATGCTATCCGCAATGGCAAGCAAGTCACAGTGATGCTCGAATTAAGAGCGCGATTTGACGAAGAAGCCAATCTAGAATGGAAACAAATATTGGAACTCGAAGGTGTTAAAGTGCTACTCGGAGTGCCCAATATGAAAGTTCACGGCAAAATCTGTGTTATCAAAAAGAGAGTTCAAAACAAAACTCTACAATATGGATTTGTCAGCACTGGCAACCTAAATGAAAAAACAGCCAAGTTCTATTGCGACGAATGTCTAATGACTTCCAATCGAAACGTCATGGCTGACATCAATAGGATTTTTCGGTATTTGGAAGATCCTAAACCTGTCAACAAGAAGTATCTAGCTGCCTGCAAAACGCTTTTGGTATGCCCAACCAATATGAGGGATGTAATCATGAGCTTGATAGACAAAGAGATAAAGGCTGCCAAATCAAAGAAAAAAGCGAAAATAATGGTAAAAGTCAATTCACTTAGTGATGAGACCTTAATCAACAAACTCTATGAAGCTGCTTATGCAGGCGTCGAAATACAATTGATCGTTCGCGGTATTTTTTGTGCAAAAACAGAAAACAAAAAATTCAAACAACCTATCCAAGCTATCAGTATTGTCGATCAATACTTGGAACATGCACGCATATTGGTTTTCCACAATGGAGGCAACGAAAAGATATACATTTCCTCTGCGGACTGGATGGTGAGAAATCTTGATCACCGCATTGAGGCCGCCGTCCCAATACTAAAGGAAAAACAAAAAAAGGAAATAAAAAACATGATATCCATACAACTACAAGACAATGTTAAGGCTAGGATATTGGACAATAAGTTATCCAATAAATATGTTCCTTTGTTAGAAGGCGCAGAGCCGGTAAGGTCTCAAATAGAAATTTATAATTATCTGGCAAAATCGAAATAGGAGGATTCTGTAATTTGAAATTAGCAGCAATTGATATTGGAAGTAACGCCGCGCGTTTACTGATCGTAGAAATCTTGAAAAACAATGAGCATGTGACTTTTAACAAGCTTAACCTTGTGCGTGTCCCGCTTAGGTTAGGTTTGGATGTTTTCAAAAAAGGAGAAATTTCTCCTATGCGAGAAAAAATGATACTAGAGTCCATGCAAGCATTTAGACATCTGATCGATGCCTATGAAGTCAATTATTTTCGAGCCTGCGCAACAAGTGCCATGCGAGATGCTAAGAACAGTAAAACCATTATAAAAGCCGTCAAGAAAAAAGCGGATATCACTATCGATATTATCAGTGGCGATGAAGAAGCGTCTCTAGTATTTGAAAATCATATTGCTGAAACGCTCAACAAAGACAATGCTTATCTGTATATTGACGTAGGCGGCGGTAGTACAGAACTAAGTTTCATGGTAGATGGCAAACACATTTACCGTAAGTCTTTCAATATTGGTACTATTCGTTTGCTCCAAGGTCTTGTCACTGAAGACAATTGGAATGCAATGAAAATAGAAATCCAGCAAAAACTCAAAATAAACAAACTCCCAATAGTGGGTATAGGATCGGGAGGCAACATTAATAAAGTTTTTTCCATTAGTAAAAGGAAAGACGGTAGCACATTGACAATCAATCTACTTAGTGAATATCTGAAAAAACTATCCAGTTTGTCTATTGAAGAAAGAATGATTCAGTACAACTTCAAGGAAGATAGAGCCGATGTAATTGTTCCGGCACTACAGATATATGTAAACGTGATGCATTGGGCCGGAATAAAAGAAATCCTAGTTCCCAAAATAGGTGTAGCGGATGGCCTTATCCATCAATTGTACGAGAATCTAGAAGCCGAAGGATTTATTCCTTAGTGTTGGGTGGGACCTCCTCTAACATCACACGCGTCAAACCTCTGGAAACAAAACCAAGCGCAATGGCTCCACCTCTTGTGACATCAATCACTCGTCCACGATCAGCCATTCTTTGGTGCATACGATCGTTGACACGTACGATGATTGTCTTGTTGTTGCTTAGGTTCGTAACCCTTATCCAAGTATTTAATTTATAAAAGTTGCTGGCGGCAGTCATTTTTGCCTGATCGAGAAATTCGCCTGTTGAGGTTTCACTTCCTTGTAAACTTTTGCTGTAAAAACTCGCCACACCATACACTATTTTGCCATGGGAATCCGTCGCAGGCTTGACTGTGGCTTTGTTTTGGGCATTTAGTATGCTATTGGAAAGTAGCAAACATCCAAATAGTAAAAAAAGAACGCGTATGTTAATAAGCCATTTCCTCACTACAATAGATATGAAAAATACACTGTTTTACAATTATGATTATCTTGTCTGTCGTTACACGAAACAAAACAATAATTTTTGCAATATAGGAAAAAATGAAAATACTATCTACCTTATTGATCTTTAGCATGTTGTTATCAATAGCTTCTTTTGCGCAGAATGCGCCAAAAACAATTGACAATATCCAAACCTACAATGAACTTCCAAACAACAAAAAACTGGTTTTACTACAAGATAGCATACCTCACCTGAAAACGGATCTGGTGTACGCAACGCCTCACAATTTTACGAAAACACAACTCTACCATTCTCCAAAACTTCTTGTTACCGGAGCGATGGCTACTGCATTACGAAAAGCATCCATACAATTAGAAAAAGAAGGTTATGGATTGTTGGTTTTTGATGGTTATCGTCCCTACGCCGTTTCTAAAAAAATGTGGGAAATTGTGCACGATGACCGATACGTTGCTAATCCGGTAAACGGTAGCGATCATAATCGCGGAACGGCTATCGACATTAGCCTTTATGATTTAAAAACGGGCAAACCTTTGCCTATGCCAACGCCATTCGACGATTTTACCGAAAAGGCACATCTTTCCTACCAACCAACTTCGGCATTGATACTTTCCAATAGAAATCTGTTGCAAAACACGATGAAATCAGTCGGACTGAAACCCTTAAGTACCGAATGGTGGCATTTCTTTTTGCCCAACAGTAAAGAATTTGCGGTACTGAACTTGGATTTTAGTCAATTATAGTTATTTCTCCATCAGAAAATCCACAATACTGATTCCAAATTTGCTTTTTAGTCTTTGCTTGGCTTTTTTCACTGCATCGTAAGTTACACGTAACACATTGGCGATTTCCTGATTGGACAATCCAAGTTTAGATAAAAAAATAATCCTCATATTGGAATCCGTAAGTCCAGGGTAGTTATTAAGCAATCGACGGTAAAAATCAGCATTTTCTTGTATAAACGCATCTTTGAAGTGCATCCAATTTTCTTCGGTAATCAGATGCATGTCCAATATTTGGTTGATTTTCCACGCAGATGGCTCGTTTGAAATATTCTTTTTCTGTTTATCAAGTTCTTCTTTTAAAACAGAGATCTGCTTGTTTCTTTCACTCAAAAACACAACATAAGAGGCAACATCTTGCTTGGCTTTTGCCAATTTTTGTTCTGATTCTATTTTTTCGATTTCGAGCGATTTCAACATCGATT
The DNA here is from genome assembly GCA_003241175.1 of Pseudopedobacter saltans. Lineage (GTDB taxonomy): Bacteria > Bacteroidota > Bacteroidia > Chitinophagales > Chitinophagaceae > Rhizosphaericola. Next base: position 1,202 of record QFOI01000008.1, on the reverse strand, counting down.
CAAAATCTTTTTCCCGCTTCTTGAGGTTGTTCTGGTATTTCTTGATTACCCAAACAACAATCGCGACCAATAGTATTGCGAATACCCCATAAATACGCTTTGTGGTGCGCTCACTATTAAGGGAATCCGCCATATCTTGACGTTTTTCCATCATCAGGCTATTGGAAAACCCCAAATGTGCGATCTTTAAAGCATTGGACCCGTCGGTCCGGTCGACAATATCTTGCAAGCCGCTCATTCTTAAAAGAATTGGTGTTGTATCTCCAGCAATTCCATATTGTCTAATAAGGCTTAACTTCTTCTTTAAAATGTCAAATTCATCTGATTTTAAAAACGACTTGGTCTCTGCTACTGCCAAAGCTTGATTAAGATATTGATTGGCACTTTTTGCATCTTCTTTTCCAATATATACATTGGCCAAAAGATTATAGGCAAACATCAAATTGAGTGAATCCTTCATTTTTATGGACAGCGCAATATCTTCTTCGACCAATGGTATAGCCTCATCCAATTTACCTTCATAGAGATTGATCTGCGCCATATTGCCCAACACTTTGGCCATCCTAATCGTGTCCCTAGCAATTTTTGCAAATACCATAGCAGAATCAAGATTGGATTCCGACTTTTCAAAATCCTTTAGCTTGCCGTAATACATGGAAATATTATCAAAAATCTCCGCAGCCAATTTAGGTTCATTTTTTTTGTCATAAAAAGAATTGGCTTTAGTGAGATACTCAATAGCCATTTTGTTTTCGTTGATTGTTCCTAAAAAATATCCGATGTATTTGTGTGTATTGGCTCGATCAATGATGTTGGAAGGCGGTAAGGTTGCAGTCAACTGCATAGCTTTGGTATAACACTGTAGGGCAGTCTGCATGTCTCTGGCGCTATATGTATACCAACCATAATTGGTCATCGCCCATAAGTAAATATTGCTGTTTGCATATTTCTCTTCCAATATCTGCAAAGTAGCTTTGAACAAGCTATCACTAACATCATTAATACTTGAGACCAGAAAATGCTGCTTCGCTTGAAAAATATTGTAGATGCATTCTTCTTTTTGTGCTTTGAAAACGCCATTTTCTTTGAGAGTGGAATCCAAAATCTTATTGAATCGTATAGAATCCAAACATCCGCTTTGAGAGAGAGTGCCATCTAATTTTTCGATTAGGACTTTACATTTTGGATCCGAAAAAGTATCC
>QFOI01000007.1 GCA_003241175.1 Pseudopedobacter saltans | reverse complement strand
TTCCAAACTAAGTGCTGTCAGTACAAATGATGCAGATGAATATTTGTTTTTTTCGGATGGGATTTCGTCTTTCGGTAGTTCAAGATTTGCTTTTAGCAAACCGATTTACACAATTGCGGCGGCTGCCACGTCCAATTTTGGAACCTTGAAATATATTGCTCAAAAAACAAATGGTAGACTAATTAATTTAAATGAAAATTCCGTTGACAAAGCATTTGAGCAAATCAATACAATTGGTTTGCAGTTTTTGGGAATCAAAAACAGTACTGATTTTTCTGAGGTTTATCCGATGATTGGAACGGAAGTACAGCATGATTTTTCGGTTTCTGGTATTGGAAAAAATCCGTCTGGAAAGATGACTTTGCTTTTTGGAAATAACGGAAAAGTAGTATTAGAAAAAGAAGTCAATTTGGCGAATGCTTCCCAAGTTTTTGAAATTAGTAAAGTATGGGCGCAACAAAAAATAGATTTTCTTGAATTGAACACAGAGGAAAACAAGGCGGATATTGAAGAAATAGGAAAAGAATTTGCCATCGTTACGTCCAATACAAGTTTGATTGTATTGGAAAATGTTTCGGACTATGTAAAATATAAAATACAACCACCAGCCGAACTGCAAAATGATTACAACCGATTAGCGAAACAAGCTTTTACGCAACGCGAAAATCGCAAATCGGATTTATTACAACAAGCGATTGCCAGAGCCAAAGAGTTGGAACAATGGTGGAAAAAAGACTATAAACCTGTCAAGAAAAAATATCCAACTCCTGTAGATGGATACGTTTCAGTGGATTCAACCGTGCCTGTAACAGCAGAACTGCAAGGACGAGTTGCAGGAGTGCAAGCTGATGAAGCGTCTAGTTCGTCCAATGCCCGAATGGAAGAAGTTTCCATCACTGCTAATGGTAACCCAAGAGCCATGCGCAGTGTTGCGCTAGCCGCACCAGCTGCAAATAAAGAAAAAAAATCAGAGGCAGACAACACACCAGTTCCCGAAATAAAAATCGCCAAAATAAAGTCTGACAAAGACTATATCAAAGCAATTGAAGCATCCAAAAATCCTTACCAAACTTATTTGGATCTACGCCCATCTTATGAAGGAACACCTAGTTTCTATTTTGATGTTGCTAACTATTTTTTCGAAAAAAACGAAAAAGATACGGGTTTGGTTATATTGAGTTCGTTAGCAGATTTAGGTTTGGAAAATTTCGAACTATACAAAATGCTCGCCTACAAACTCAAAGAAATTAACGAATATGCTTCTGAAGTTTTTATCACAAAAAAAATACTGGATTGGCGTCCATTCGATGCACAGAGTCATCGTGATTACGCTTTAGCTTTAGCAGACAATGGTTGTGCACAAGATGCAGTCGATAATTTGTATAAGGTTTTGACTAATGATTATTCTATCGAAATTGCGATGCGTGATCGTGACATTACAGAAATAATTGTACCCGAAATCAATAATCTAGTTGCCCTTCATCGTAAAGACTTGAATCTTTCCAAAATCAATAAAGGCATATTGGTGGACATTCCGGTTGATATACGAGTAGTGATGAATTGGAATAAAGACATGACCGATATTGATCTATGGGTGACAGATCCTAACAACGAAAAATGTTTCTACAGTCATCGAAACACAGAAATAGGTGGTAGAAATAGTGAGGATGTTACACAAGGTTTCGGACCAGAACAGTTCATGCTCAAAAAAGCCATCAAAGGAAAATACGTCATCCAAACCAACTTTTTTGCGGAAAGACAGATGAGCATCACAGGTCCAACAACTATATCCGTAGAGATTTATCTGTTTTATAGTTCGGGTAAACAGACTCGAAAAATACTCACCTTCCAAAACAATAATCCTAACGCAGGAGGCGAAGGTATTTTGGTTGGAGAGTTTGAGTTTTAAATCGACCTTGCCTCAAGAATAGTTTTCTTTTAAAGTCCTCTCCTTCTAGGAGAGGATTTAGGTGAGGTATGCAATCTAATTAAAATATTCCATGACTAAAGCTCCTGCACCAATCAGCGCTTTGTCTTTACCAAGATGGGATACTTTTAGTTTCGTATTTTCATAAAGTCTCGGAATACAGTACTTGTTCAATGCCTGCTGTATGGGAGCCATTAACAACCGACCAACAGCAGCTCCTCTCCCACTTAAAACTATAAGTTCTGGATTTTGTATATGAATCAGTATCGCCAAAGCCTTGCCGATCTTATATCCCATATCCGACAAAAGCGCAATAGCTTCTTGGTTGCCATTGTTCGCAGCATCCATCAAGCGTTCGCTCATTTCGTAAATGTTGTCCGTCGCGTTTAGTGTTTTGATTTTACCCGAATGAATTTGCTCGATGGCTTGTTTCGTTGCCACTAATAAAGTCGCTTCCACTTCCAAACAACCTCTTTTTCCACAGGTACACAACTTGTCACTATCCGAAATCGGAATATGGCTTAGTTCTCCCGCGAATCCTGAATGACCTCTGAACAATTTACCACCCACAATCATGCCCAGACCGATTCCCCAGCCAATATTGATAACCATGACTTCTCTTTTTTCCTTTGCCAACCCAAAACGTAATTCAGCTAGAGCAAGCACAGAAGAGTCATTGTCAATATGAACAGGCAACTCTAGACTTTCAGACAATATATCCCTCAAAACAGGACCATTAGGAATGGTAAGATAGGAATAGTTGATGCCTTTAGCCACATCAATAAAACCAGGCATTGAAATCCCTACACCCAAAATATCAGAGCGTTCAATTCCCGATTGTAGGATTAACAAATTAATGTTTTCAATAATGCTGGTTATTGCTTTTTCGCTTTTTGTCAAGTCTACATCGAAGTAACGGTTTTCTATAACCGGTCTATTTTGAATATTGAGGATGCTGATTTCCATGCCCATTCTAGTCATAGCTACAGCAACTATATAACTACTTTTCCTTTTGATAGAATAGAGCATTGGTCGACGACCTCCGCTGGATGGGGCTTGACCAGCTTCTCGCAACCAGTCGACATCCATCAGCTCTCCTACGGCTTTCGTAACCACGGGAACACTTTTACCCAAAGAAAGACTAAGCTCAAGGCAAGACAATTGGCTTTCAAAATACAATTCTCTAATGATACCTAATTTCAAACTAGAATCAATGCTCACCAAGCCACTCCATTTTGTTTCTGTCATAACACCTTTCTTCTTACTACAAATTTAGTAGAAACTATTCTATTTTTCTTTACTTAATAAATATTTTAAAAAGTTTTTAAAATATAAAAAAAGAAAATACCTTTGTAACATCTCTGATTAAGGCAAACGATTGTCTTAAATGCATGCAGAAACATATGCTCAAAGTATATTTGACATTCAAAATCTAATAAAAACAATTGTATCATGAACTTGGTAGACTCCTTTGAAAAGATTCCAGTTGCAATATTTGACACGCCTAAAAATGGAGCCATACATGTTGCACGTCAGATCGCTGATCTGATTAAAGAAAAGCAAGCGAAAGGTGAAAAATGCGTTTTAGGACTTGCAACCGGATCAACCCCCATTGACACATACGATGAGTTGGTGCGATTGCACAAAGAGGAAGGTTTATCTTTCAAGAATGTTGTGACATTCAACTTGGATGAGTATTTTCCTATATCCAAAACAGCTCCTCAAAGCTATTGGAGTTTTATGCATAGCCATTTGTTTAACCATGTGGACATTGACCCTCAAAATATACATATACCGGATGGATCTTTGGAGAAAGATCAAGTAAAACAATATTGCCAACAATATGAAAAAGACATTGTAGAGGCTGGTGGCATCGATTTACAAATCTTAGGAATCGGCGACAACGGACATATTGGATTTAATGAACCAGGAAGTAGTTTTAACTCTATCACTCGTCTTCAAGTATTGGAAAACAAAACCCGATTGGCGAATTCAAGGGATTTTCAAAACAATATTTCTCTTGTGCCAAGGTTGTCCATCACCATGGGGATGAGTACTATCATGAGTGCCAAAAAGGTGATTTTGATGGCTTGGAGCAACAAAGCACCAATAGTGAAACAAGCAGTGGAAGGCCCTGTAACCGAACAAGTACCTGCCAGTATTTTGCAACAACATCCCAATAGCCAGTTTGTTTTGGATGAAGTCGGAGCGAGCGAATTGACACGTAATAGAGCTCCTTGGTTGACTGGAGAAGTGGAATGGACTCCCAATATGGTTAAAAAAGCTGTCATCAGCATGGCATTAAAAGTCAAAAAACCAATTTTGAGCCTTAACCACAATGATTATTCTGAAAATGGCCTTGGAGACTTGTTGGCATACAAAGGAGACGCTTACCAAATCAATCTAGAAGTTTTCTATCAATTAAGAGATACGATAACTGGTTGGCCTGCAGGCAAACCCAATGCAGTGCTTCCTAACCATCCAGAAAGAAGTGAACCATATCCAAAACGCGTTCTTTTGTTTTCGCCACACCCGGACGATGATGTGATCAGTATGGGCGGAACATTTGAAAGGCTCCAACAGCAAGGAAATGATGTACACGTAGCTTATCAAACAAGTGGTAACATTGCTGTTACGGACGAGTTTGTTGGTCGTTTTTTACATTTTGCTGTTGGGTTTGATGAATTAACAGGAACCGATTCTTCCGTAAGCGAAAAAATAAAAAAAGAGTCTGAATACTTTTTGGCCAATAAGGAAAAAGACAGCAAAGATTCAGAAATCATCCGTAAAATCAAAGGGCTGATTAGACGTGGTGAGGCCAGAGCTGGAGCTAGAAATGTAGGTCTGGACGACAATCATATCCATTTCATGAATCTTCCTTTCTATGAGTCAGGCACTATCGAAAAATTACCTCCTACTCAAGCAGATGTCGACATCACTATAAAATTATTAAGAGAGGTAAAACCACACCAAATATATGCTGCTGGCGATTGGGCCGACCCACATGGCACACACAAAGTTTGTTTCAACATTATGATTGAAGCATTGCATCAAATCAAAGCTGCCGGGGACGAATGGTTAAATGATTGTTGGTTATGGCTTTACAAAGGAGCTTGGCAAGAATGGGATATTGCTGACATCGAAATGGCAATTCCAATGAGTCCAGATCAAGTATTGGCGAAACGCTACAATATTTATTTCCATCAAAGTCAGAAAGACATGGTTCCATTCGCGGGAACTGATGCTCGCGAATTTTGGCAGAGAGCAGAAGATCGTAATGCCAATACAGCCAACTTGTATTCCCAATTAGGTCTTACTAAATATGCAGCCATGGAAGCATTTGTAAGATGGTACTTCTAAAGCTGTCGATGATGCTAAAAATAAAACCCTGCTTATGCAGGGTTTTATTTTTTATAGTTTTTTTTAACTAATTAATCTATGACTCTCTTCCTCGCATCCCAGAAATCATTGATGGAAAGAGTTACACCCACTTGATAATAGGTTTGGCGAACAAGGTTATTGTTTGTAGTTCCCATACTTCCCACATTTAGATTAATCATGTAGCTAAGTGTTGGCCCATAACTAGCCCGTTGCTTTGTATTGAAACCTATCCCAAACGTGCCGCCAAAATCATTGATTCTATTTGAATTTACATTAAGAAAACCCTGTGTATAATAACCTCCAAATTGGACAAAATAACGTTCCACATCCCTTACATAACCATTTTGGATAATAGTTTGCTTTTTAGCGTATTCAACACCACCAGAAAAACGTTGTGCGTCTCCATAAACATACCCCGCACCATTGAGGTTACCGGCATTTTTCCAATTCTGACGTTGATAATCGGCAGCGAAGGTCCACTTGTTGTCATAATTCATAGACACACCCGCCCCCAATGTCAATGGTAATGTAAATTTCGTAGTACCAATCGCCGAATCTTTTACGATTGTTGTGGGCTGAGTAACAAGCCCTAATGTACCTTGTGTAAGATCATACGTTGTATTACCTCTCAGTGCAGTTTTATTAGAACCGGTCAAACCTAAACCCAATCTCCATTTATCATTCAATTTTTTATGGTATTGGATACCTCCTTTAAAATATAGTTTGTGATAATAGCTCGTTACTGTTGTATTTAGATCACTAGAATTAATGATACCGTCTGCAGTGGTCGTTTTCTCCTGTTGCTGACTACCAAACAAATAACTAGACTCAATACCGATATTCAATCCTTTCGCTATTCTGAATGAATTTATCCAAAAGAATTGGTTTAAACCACCATCGCCACTAACAGTCATCGGCACAGTGATGGAAGATCCATTAATAGCTTCCGTTCCGGTAAAATTATAATTGATACTGCTAAATTGCTTCAATCCAAATCCCATTCCCCAAAAGTGCTTAACCTTTAGACCAAAAAGGATTTTTTGAAACTGGACATCACTCGAATTTGTTTTTGTGGAGTTGGACATAGGAGTTCCTGTATAGTTAACCCCTTTAAAATTAGCGGAAATTTCTCCTTTAAAAAACATATCTCCAAGATCAGCAAAAGAAGCAGGGTTCGCTAAGTACATATAGTTTCCGCCTGCAGAACTCAAACTAATACCAGAATTACCCATACCTGTGGAACGATCAAAATAATTGTAATTGATATCTCCCATACCAATCATACTATATGCCGACGCATTAGTCTGTGCGTACACGTTTGCAAACTGCACAGATGCTAATGTCCCTAAAAAAAGAAATAAACTGCTTTTAATTATTTTCATGAATATCGGTTAACTGTACTTGATTTATTGTACAGATATGTAATATAATTGTAGTTTGATACCACCTTTACCAGCCTTTTGATTTACAACATCACCAATGAGTAAGCGGTTGACGCTTGACTTGTAAGCCGAGGTTGGCAAAAACAATATCAATCCTCTCCCTGTCAAATTCTCTGTTGGAAGCTCTGTTGTATTTATGTAATTGGTAACATCAAATGAATAAGTGTACAGTCTCGTAGAAAGGCTTAAACTTGCATTACTAGAGGCACCTGTTGACTCTGTGTAGACATTCAGATTATCAGCCGTAGGAGCTATACTCAAAGACGGAGGTATTGCATAATAAGGCAAATAGGAATTTGTTTCTGGTTCTACAGTAAGAATAGCTTTAACCAATCTAAGATATTGACTCTGATAGGTAATCGCTTTTATCGTAGGGAAAGTAACTTTAACTGCAGTCTGTGTTGATTGTTGTAGATAACTAATATTATTTGTCAATACAGATCCAATAGCTCTATTTCCTCTTCCAATATTGAGATTACCCAATACGGTGTTACTCCTATCAATTGATATGTTGTTGAACTGGTAAGCATTATTATTTAAGGTAAAGTCCATGTATTGATGGGTTCTTTGACCAGTAGCAGGAAGAGAATAATAAACCCGTATAAATGCACTATCCGAAACGTTGAAAATAAAACCATTGTTATCCGTCGCAGTTCCAGAAATCTTAAGACCAGGTAAATAAGTTAAGAATTCCGTAGGATTTTGGATCACCGATGCATAATTTCTGACTTTGGAAAACAAATCTTGTCCGAAAGCATCATTGACACGAATCAACAATGTATCACCTGTCAATGGCCTGCCAATATTAGGATTAAGTGTGAATGTTTTAGTCCCAATAGGTGTAGCATTAGTAGGAATGGACGAAACATTGTATAGATTGAATGTATTGTCGTAATAATTAATATTGCGCGTTAAAGTATTGACACTCAAAGACAGATTTTGCGTAGTATCGCCATATTCATTGTGACGTAGCCTAAGATAAACAACAGCGGAATCAAAAGTGGCAGCGGTCAAACTATCCATGATACCTTGTCCCACAGAAGGCGGCTGCAATTGTAGATAGGTCGATGCGCTCACTGTACCAAACGCAGGATCTTTGTACACACCTATCACACCATAACCTGTACCATTGGTAGAGAAAGAATCAAGATAAATAGTAGAAATCTCCGGAGTAAAAGTATCTGTCATGTTGGTCTTGGTATAATCAGTATTAATCCATTGATTACCAAACGTTACATCAGCTTTAGTACAAGAATACAATCCCACAAAACTGAGTACAATAGTCAACCCCCATATACAAATGCGCGTTTTTCGACTTTTCATTCGTCTATTTAAAAGTAATAAAAATAATCCGGCAAATTACCTCTTGAACGTATACAAACATCCTTTCTTACATATATCAAGTGCAAATTCACTTTTTTTTATGATATGAGATGAATCTAACCGGGCGCAAATATCTTAAAAAAAACAAGTCCGTCAAAAGACATTTTAGATGGGCTATTTCGTTTACACATTAATCGACACTAGGTATCGACAAATGAAAATGGAAAAAAATAACAGTTTCGTATTTGGAAGTGCTTTTTATTATACATTTGCCAAGTTTTTTAATGGAAGAATAAATGGCTAAATGAAAAAAAATATGCTTTTTTGGCTATTTTAACATTTCACTTGAATATTCATCTATACTTTAGGCAAAATTTTAAAGACTTATATGAACAAAAGATTTTTATCTGCTTTAGCAATAGGAGCTCTCGCATTATCATTTGGAGCTTGTAATAAAAGTAGCTCGGCAAATGGTAGCACTACAGAAGGCAACTGGATCAAAAAAGCACCTTTAGGCGGTCCGGTTAGAGGCTATGCGGCTTCCTTTGTGATAGACAGCGTTGCTTATGTAGGTACTGGACAAAGTGGAAATATTAACAATGCCAACTTTAGGCGTTTAACGGATTTCTGGAGTTTCAGAGCTGGAGCCAACAATGGTTTTGGTGCATGGACTCAGGAAGGAAGTCTTGATAAAACAAATGGTAGATACTATGCTGTAGGATTTAGCATCGGCCAGACTGGATATGTGGGAGGTGGTTACGATGATAGTACAGCTTCTAACAGAAACGATTTCTATTCCTATAACGCAACAACGAAAACTTGGACTCCAATCGCCAGTTTTCCTGGTATAGCTAGGCAGCAAGCAGTTGCTTTTACTATCAACAACAAAGCATATGTAGGGACGGGTAGAGATATCAATGCCAATCCGCTTGGTGACTTTTATCAATATGATCCATCTTCAGCATCTTGGACATCAGCTCCAAGCTACCCTGGAGACAAGAGATATGGCGCAGTTGCATTTGTAAGCAATAATATTGGTTATGTAACTACTGGTTATGGTGGTTCTGGTGGAACTACTAACGACTTCTTCGCTTTTGACGGCACCAACTGGAGTCAGAAAGCGAATATTGCCAATACAAGTTCCGAAACCTTTGATGATAATTATTCAAATATAGTTAGATACAATGCAGTTGCTTTCGTCATTGGTGGTTGGGCTTATTTGACAACTGGTAACAATAACAATACTTGGGCTTACAACATATCTACAGATCGTTGGGAAGTACGTACGCCTTATCAAAAATCAACTCGTGCAGGTGCAGTTGCATTCACTTTGGGTAATTATGGGTATGTTGGTACTGGTAGTGCATCTGGAACTATGACAGATAATTTCAGCCAATTTGATCCGACGCAGACTTACGATGAAAATTCTGATAAATAAAAAATTCACCTTGGTTTTGGCATCTGCCTTGATTCTTGGATGTAAAACAAAAACTTCTCCTTCTCATGATGGGGAAGTTTTTGTTAAGTTACAGACCGAGAAAGTGGGAGACGGATGGGGATACAAGATATATCAAGACACTATTTTGTACATCAACCAACCTTTTGTGCCTGTAATACCAGGAGGCAAACCTTTTGCAACTGAGGAGCAAGCATTGAAAGCTGGACGATTAGTTTTGGAACGTATTACCAAACAACAATCACCAGCTTTGGATTCTGCGGATTTAATCAATATTGGTGTTATTCATAAGTAGAAGATTGCATCTAAGAATGAATTCAATAAAATAAAAAATTGCGTTTTTGTCAATCTTCGAAAAATCGGCATCATATTGAGCGAAGTGAAGCAACATTAAGTAAAAGTAAAGGCTAGCAATGATTGCGAGCCTTTACTTTTTTATTCAAGAGATTTTATTATGTTCTGAAGACTTATTGAATGTTTCTTCACCTTATTCCCTCCCCTTTGAGGGGAGGGTTAGGGAGAGGTTTTCAAAACCATAAAAAACTTCACCTATTTCTCAAACAAATCTTTTTGTCAATTGATTAAAACGTCTATTCAGCAAAATTGACACGATACTCAATCCAATGACAAAACCTGTCCACAATCCATAAACACCCCATTGAAAATGGAAGCCCAAAAACCAACCTATCGGAATGCCCAATACCCAATAAGCCACCGCCATATATACAGTTGGGGCAGTAACATCCTTTAAGCCTCGCAGTAACCCCACTCCTATTGCCTGCGTGGCATCCGAAATCTGAAATATAGCCGCAAACAAAAATAAATTAGCAGTTACAGCAATGACATTGATATTTTTATTAAAAATCAATGGCAGATAATTACGGAATACAACAAATAAGATGGCACATATAACTCCATACAAAAGCCCAGTATAAAATGTAGACTTTCCGATATTGCGAATCTGATTCCAATCTTTTCTACCAAAGGCATTTCCAATACGAATAGAAGCGCCTTGAGCTAATCCCATAGAAACCATAAAGGTAAATGCTGCTGTCTGCAAAGCAATTTGGTGAGAGGCTAAAGCAATCGCACTAAACTGACCCGCCAATATACCCGAAACTGCAAATGCTGCAACTTCCAATATGCCTTGAAGCCCACTTGGAATACCAATATGCAAAAGCTCCTGAAATGTTTTTCGACTAAGAAACCATTGTTTTTTACGTTCTTCCATATAAGGTCTAAACCTTGGATGAAAGCAGATAATCAACCCCAATACAATCAGTACCAATGTCCTTGTTACCAACGTACCAATCCCCGCTCCTAGTAGTTCCATTTTGGGAAATCCGAAATGACCGAAAATAAATGTGTAATCAAACAAAACATTTAACGGCATCGATGCGATGGATAGCACCATAGCGGTCTTCGTCAGTTCTAAGCCATCCGTAAATTGCTTTAAGGCAAAAAAAAGCAACATGGGAATAACGGAGAATCCCATCAATCTTAAATAAGGCCCTGCCAAAATAGCCACATCCCGATCTTGTCCTAAATGAAAAAGAACTGGCTGTATCAACTCCAGCAGTAACGAGATCAATAAAGCCGTGATAATCATCAATACGATCCCGTTGTAAAAATAATGAGATACTTTGCCTTTGTCCCCTTTACCATTTGCAGTTGCCACAGTTTGGGATATACACATGGAAATACCAATTCCCAATACAAAAGGTATATTCATCACACTATTCACCAACGCCGAGGCCGCCAACTGTCTATAATCCAGATGACCAACCATTGCACTATTGATGATACCCAAAGACATTTGAGTTAGTTCCCCTAATATGATTGGAGCGGATAATTTAAGTGTTTTTATTGCTTCTTGCTTCAACATAAGAACCGGCAAAGGTAAAGAATTTAGCGTTCATTGGCATAAAAAACATTGTATTGGAAAAGCATAATAGAATCATAACATTAAGAAAATCAATGATATAAAAATTAATATTTTTTACATGGCATTATTGCATGACAAAACGAGTAAAACAGGACTTTTTGTGGATAAATGATGGAAAAAAGTCTTGTTTTTTTTACTCCAATAGTATTTTTCCACAAAAATCACTTTTTGCGTTCCATTGAAGTAATTTGCATTCGAAATGAGAACGCAGGAAGATTTATACTATCACAAAGGTATGCGCCGTCAATTGGTGCAGCAGCTACAAACGAAAGGAATTACTGACCAAAAGGTTTTAGACGCCATCAATGCAGTCCCTAGACATTTTTTCTTGGATTCGGCATTTGACAGAATTGCATACGAAGACAAGGCTTTTGATATCGGAGAAGGGCAAACCATTTCCCATCCATTCACAGTAGCTTACCAAACACAACTTTTACAACTGGAGAAAAAAGATTCGGTTTTAGAAATTGGTACTGGAAGCGCTTATCAAGCATGTGTATTGGCGCAGTACGGATGCAGGATTTTTACTATTGAGAGACAAAAATCATTATTCTTTAATAATCAGTCATTTACATACTTAAGAAAACACAACAACATAAAACTATTTTATGGCGATGGATACGCGGGATTAGCTGCGTATGCGCCTTTTGACAAAATAATTGTGACCGCTGCTGCCCCTTTCATTCCTCCAAAATTATTGGAACAACTAAAAGTGGGTGGAATAATGGTAATCCCAGTGGATGGAGAAAATGGCAAACAAACCATGCTACGTCTTACAAAACAAGAAGATAATAGCATTGAACAAGAGACCTTCATGGATTTCGAATTTGTCCCTATGTTGACCGGTAAAAATCAATAACAATACACTTTTACCAAATTACTAATTTGTACCCATTGTGCATTTAGAGATTTTTTTTCATTATTTCGGTACTTAGATTGCTTCACTTCGTTCGCAATGACGCTTGACTGTTATCGCATTTTAACAAAAATGTCCGTCATTGCGAGGAAGAATGACGAAGCAATCTCTTATTTTCTCTAATTATTTTCCTAAATGCACAACGGGTTAATTTGTATAAGCCGTAATCGCCTTCCCTGCAAAACTGTTATCTTTGCAGCCTAAATTATAGTACTTAAAATGGCAAAAGTAAAGGTAGGTCTTGTACAGATGTCCTGTGTAAAGGATAAACAAAGCAATCTTGATAAAGCAATCCAAAAAATACGGGAAATAGCAGCAGATGGCGCTCAGATCATATGCCTGCAAGAATTATTCACATCACTTTATTTCTGTGACGTAGAAGACTACGACAATTTCTCCTTGGCCGAATCAATACCTGGGCCTTCTACAGAAGTGTTAGGCACCGTTGCCAAAGAACTTGGCGTCGTCGTTATTGCTTCCTTATTCGAAAAACGTGCTGCGGGTATCTATCACAATACGACAGCTGTTCTCGATGCTGATGGTAGTTATTTGGGTAAATATCGAAAGATGCACATACCAGATGATCCGGCCTTTTACGAAAAATTCTATTTCACACCTGGAGACTTGGGATACAAAGTATTTAAGACAAAGTTTGCAACTATCGGAATATTAATATGTTGGGATCAATGGTACCCTGAAGCTTCTCGCATTACAGCGCTTAAGGGTGCAGAGATTTTATTCTATCCTACAGCTATTGGTTGGGCAACGGATCAAGACGAGGAGACCAATGCAGACCAATACAATTCCTGGCAGATTATCCAACGTTCGCACGCGGTAGCCAATGGCGTACCTGTCGTTAGTGTCAACAGGGTTGGTTTCGAACAAGACGGAGCGATGAAGTTTTGGGGAGGAAGTTTTGTTACCAATGCACAGGGCAAACTACTCTACCTCGCTTCTCATGATAAAGAAGAAAACAAGGTTGTGGAACTCGATTTGACACAGTCTGATTACTTCCGCAAACATTGGCCATTTATGCGTGATAGACGCATCGATTCTTACCAACCCATTGCCAAACGCTTTTTGGATGAAGAAAGTGATTAATATTAAATTTTTTATTTAATAAAACTATACAAATTATTGAAAATGAATATTTTAATATAAATATTTATTTTTATACACAACAAGAAATATTACCAAAATTGGAAAATATATTATCGAAATATCCAGTAGACTTAGGCTATAGGTTTCCTGCAGAATGGGAAAAGCATGATGCGATGTGGTTAAGTTGGCCACATAAAGAAGCTTCTTGGCCCGGAAAAATTGAAACAATATATTCGCCTTATTGCCAGTTTATTAAAGCGATAAGTATAGGAGAATTGGTCAAAATCAATATTGCAGATGAGGATATGAAAACTTTTGCCATGGAAGAATTAGCAAAAGAAAACGTAGACCTCTCTCGTGTGGAATTTCATTTTAATCCAACAAACGATGCTTGGTGCCGTGATCATGGACCAGCATTCTTAATAAACGCCAAAGCAGCGCAACCTAAAATTATTGTTGACTGGGACTTCAATGCATGGGGTGGGAAATATCCTCCATTTGACCTAGATGACGTCATTCCGACACTTATCGCCCAAGAGTTGGGTGTTCCTGTATTTAATCCAGGAATCATCATGGAAGGCGGCTCAGTCGATTTCAATGGTTCTGGAACTTTGCTGACTTCCAAATCCTGCCTTTTGAACAACAATAGAAACCCTCATCTTTCGCAAAATGAAATTGAGCAATATCTTCGCCGCTATTATTGTGTAGATCAAATCCTATGGGTTAATGATGGTATTGTTGGAGATGATACGGACGGTCACATAGATGATACTGTCCGTTTCGTAAATGAGGATACTGTAATTACTGTAGTCGAAGAGAACAAAAATGACGACAATTATACTATCCTTCAAAACAATTTATCTCAATTAAAAGAGATGCGTTTAATAAATAGCAAACAACTGAATATCATTGAATTACCAATGCCATCTCCAGTAATACATGAAGACCAAAGACTGCCTGCATCCTATGCGAATTTCTATATTGGAAACGCCGCAGTAATCATGCCTACATACCGCTGCAATAATGATGATAAGGCTATCCAGATTTTGGAGCAGTCTTTTCCTGACCGACAAGTAATCGGTATCGATTCTACGGATATTATTTGGGGATTAGGAAGTTTTCATTGCTTGAGCCAACAAGAACCATTGGTAATTTAAAATAAAATGAGTAAACCAATTTGTCTAACCATTAGTGTGGCATATTGGTTTATTCATTTTAATGTTGATATTAACGGAATGTAGAACTCATCACCCCCATAAACCGGTCCTAAAGAATATACTTCCAACTCTGTTATTTCATTTTCTGTGGCCAATAGTGCCACACCGACAACGCTACCATTTATATCTTCACCATAAAATTCAGAAATCGTCTTTTTGCCTACCAACGCACCTTCATCAAAAGACTCCCTGAACAGAACGGTAGGACAACCTCCACAACCACATCTTGCGACTATTTTTAACTTATCCACTTTGGATAACCATTCTGGCTTATCCATTGATAATAAATAATTTATAATCTCTATTTCAGATTTATTTAATTCTCTTTTATATGGAATTGAGTAAGCCATAATAGCTATCTATGTAAATAAAAAAGGTCGATTTATTTCAATTCGACCCTTTTACTAAAATAATTTAAAACGAAATTAGCTCAGCAACATACTTCTCTCTCTGAAAAGCGTACGGAAATAAGGATCGCGTAGATCTTTTATATAACGTATAGCTTCTCCAGTGCTTTTCATTTCTGGTCCTAATTCTTTATTGACTTTAGGGAATTTATTGAAACTAAATACAGGTTCTTTAATAGCAAAACCTTCTAATTTCCTTTCTATAGTAAAATCTTTGATCTTATTGGTTCCGAGCATTACCTTGGTAGCAATATTCAAGAATGGAACCTGATAAGCTTTTGAAATAAATGGCGTAGTTCGACTTGCACGAGGATTGGCTTCTATCACATAAACTTTACCGTCTTTAATAGCATATTGAATATTAATCAACCCTTTAATATTCAACGCTTTAGCAATTTTTTCTGCATATACTGCCATTGTATCGATTTCCAAAGGAGTCAGATTAAAGGCAGGAAGAACGGAATTGCTGTCTCCACTGTGTATGCCAGCAGGTTCAATATGTTCCATGGTTCCCATGATACAAAAAGTTTCGCCATCGTATATTGCATCGATTTCAGCCTCTTGACATCTTTCCAAGAAGTGGTCAATCAGAATATGGTTTCCAGGAATGAAATTCAACAAATCGACTACTGCTGTTTCTAAATCCTCATCATTCAATACGATCTTCATTTTTTGACCACCCAAAACGTAACTTGGACGTATCAAAACAGGGTATCCTACTTTGTTGGCCACCTCTAGTGCTTCATCAGCAGTGTAGGCAGATCCATATTCTGGGTAAGGGATTCCCAAGTCTTTTAGCAAATCACTAAAACGTCCGCGATCCTCTGCGATATCCATATTGTCGAAAGTGGTACCGATGATCTTAACACCGTATTCTGTTAGGTTTTTAGCCAATTTCAAGGCTGTTTGCCCACCTAACTGAACAATGACACCTTCGGGTTGCTCTAGATCAATGATTTCGCGTATGTTTTCCCAGAAAACAGGTTCGAAATACAATTTGTCAGCTATATCAAAATCCGTAGATACTGTTTCTGGATTACAGTTAACCATTATAGCTTCATAACCACATTCTTTAATGGCTAAAAGACCATGTACACAACAATAGTCAAATTCGATACCTTGGCCGATTCTGTTAGGACCACTGCCTAAAACGACAATCTTTTTCTTTTTGGATGGGATAGATTCGTTGGAAGAGATAGTATTGCTCATTTTTTAAAAATTGTGCAAATTTACAATATATTAAATAAACACGGAAACAATATTTATGCTTTTAATAAAGGATTATCCTCAAGATATCCACAGATATTCCTTACAATAGAAGGCCCCTCATAGATAAACCCTGTCCATATCTGTACAAGCTCCGCTCCCACTTCCATTTTTTCTTTAGCATCCTTTCCAGTGAAAATACCACCACTAGCCATTATAATAGTTTCATTGGCAAGTACTTGCCTTAAATACTTAACAATATTTGTAGAATGCATTTCAATGGGTTTGCCACTGAGCCCTCCTGCTCCTATGGCATCCACCTCGGACTTTGGAGTTACTAATCCAGCCCTCGAGATAGTTGTATTGGTAGCCACAATTCCGCTTAATTGGCAACTACTTGCAATATCTGCAATATCGTCTAACTGACTTTCTGTTAGATCGGGAGCGATTTTCAATAGTAAAGGTTTGGGAGCTAATTTCCCTTGATTGATATTTTGCAGATCGCCCATAATTTTGGAAAGGGCTCCTTTTTCCTGCAATTCACGTAAACCCGGCGTATTGGGCGAACTGACATTGACAACAAAATAATCTACATAATCAAATAATGTATTGAAACATATTTCATAATCCATCCAAGCATCCTCGTTAGGAGTGACTTTATTTTTACCAATATTGCCACCTATTACCATGGAAGAGGAGCCTCTTTCTCGCCATTTTGCCAAACGATCCCTTGCAGCACCTACTCCCTCATTGTTAAAACCCATTCTATTTATCAGCGCCTTGTCTTCAGGCAAACGAAAAAGTCGAGGTTGAGGATTACCGGGTTGTCCCTTAGGTGTCACAGTACCTATTTCCATATATCCAAAACCTAAGGCATCCAACTCATTTAAATACAAGGCATTTTTATCAAAACCCGCCGCAAGCCCAACCGGATTGGAAAAATGCAATCCCATCACTTCCTTTTGTAGACTGGGGTAGTCGGATTTAAATCTATTTTTTACAATAGTATTAACAATTGGTGTTTTGTTGGCTATTTTCAATGCATCCATACAAATATGATGCGCCCTTTCCGGTCAAAAACGAAACATTACACTCCGTAGCAATGGATAAATCATATTGCGAAGATAATTGCAGAAAATAGATTCGGAAGCCAAAAAAAAGGATTACACCACATTTTTCTGACAATAGAAGATAAAAAAAGCCGTTATAAATGCAATATTAGAAGAATATGAATCGTAAGCATTGGCTTTTAGGCTTATCTGTGTTTTTTCTGGCTAACCAGGTCAAAGCACAGTC
Organism: Pseudopedobacter saltans; assembly: GCA_003241175.1. Classification (GTDB taxonomy): domain Bacteria; phylum Bacteroidota; class Bacteroidia; order Chitinophagales; family Chitinophagaceae; genus Rhizosphaericola. The sequence continues at coordinate 7,244 of QFOI01000007.1, read as the reverse complement.
ATCCATCAACGTAGTAAGTACCTCAGTCCCTTTTTTAAGAATATCACCCGACCCTCGTGCAGGAGCTATGGGAGACGCAGGTCTCGCATTATCACCTGATGCCAATGCTACTTTCTGGAACGGCGCCAAGACTGTATTTGCGGAATCACCAGGTCAAGTTTCCTTAAATTACACACCTTGGTTAAAGGATGTCGCCCCTGACGTTTACTTAATGACATTAGGAGCTTATGGGAAATTAAACGACAATCAAGCTATTTTTGGAGGTGTTCGCTATTTTAATTTGGGTCAAATGACACTAACAGATGGAGGTGGTTATACTTTACAAACTAATAGACCGCGAGAAATGTCTTTCGAAGCTGGTTTCGCACAGAAAATAACCGAAGTATTCAGTGCAGCAGCCACATTTAGATATATTAATTCCAATCTGGCCAGTGGAACTATCAATGGATCAACCTTTAAGGCCGGAACAGCTTTTGCTGGAGACATTTCTTTGTTTTACAGCAATCTTGATGAGAATGGTGGCGGTATGACTGGTGCTCTCTCTTTATCCAATATGGGATCGAAAATTTCATACACGAATGATCCGAATTCAAAACAATTTTTACCGGCCAATCTTGGTTTGGGTGTTGCCAATACATGGACATTAGATGAACTAAGTAAAATAACAGCAACTGTTAACGTAAATCATATGTTAGCGCCTGCTTATCCTCAGGTTAATAGTCCCATGACAAACAGCGATTCCTTAGCGGTCGCCAATTATTACAACATGGGGGTATTTGAAGGTTTTTCTAAATCTTTCAGCAATAAAAGTTATTCGGCTTCTTTTGGAGGAGAATATTCTTACAATAATCAGTTTTTTGCAAGAGCCGGATATTACTATGAAACAAAAGAAGCCGGTAACAGAAAATATCTTACAGCGGGTGTCGGTATCAAATACAATATGTTTGACATCAACTTCTCTTATCTGGCACCATCAGGAAGTGGCCTTAACAGAAACCCTCTATCCAATACATTAAGGTTTGGAATCATATTCGACTTTGGCGTATTTGGAAATAGTTCCTCAGACGAATAGAATTACCAATATAAATAAGCAAAAAGGTAAAGGAAAACATTTCTTCTTTTACCTTTTATTTTTATGTACTTAATTTGCAAATATGAATATTAAAATAGGTCTTGGAGTTGACTATCATCAATTAGTAGAAGGAAGAGATCTCTGGATCGGAGGTGTAAAGATTCCTCATTCCAAAGGAGCTCTTGGTCACAGCGATGCTGACGTTCTTTTGCATGCCATCTGTGACGCATTATTAGGAGCATTAGCATTAGGAGATATCGGAAAACATTTTCCTGATACTTCTTCAGAATTCAAAAATATTGACAGCAAGATTTTGCTGCAGAGAACATACAAACTAATAGACGAAGCTGGCTGGCAAGTGGGTAACATAGACTCTACACTGACATTGGAAGCACCCAAAATCAAACCTTATGTTGAGGCCATGCAAAAAACAATCAGTACTATATTGAATATTGATCTCAATTGCGTTTCTGTCAAAGCAACAACTGCAGAAAAAATGGGGTTTGTCGGTCGCGAAGAAGGCTTGATGGCTCAAGCCGCGGTGATATTGTTCAAAAAATAAGCCTATCTCAATACATCATCTTTAGCAGTTTCCTTACATCTCGATATGTTTCAATATAATATTTGGCATGGGACATCTGTTGTCCTACTTTTATAGTGATGCTATCCCTATCCTGTAATTCGGAAAACATGTCTTCGTCCGTGGTATCATCACCAATCGCCATAATAAATGGATTATGAATCGAAGAGTGGTCATCCAACCATCTTAACAACGCCTTTCCTTTACTGACGACAGAATTTTTTATTTCAACAACTTTGTCTCCATACATAAGCTGAAGACCTTTATTTCGAAGGATATAACTGAGATCGTTGAATATCTCGTTTGCTCTCAATTTTCCCAATTCAGCATCCGCTTTTCTATAATGCCATACTAGGGAATTGCTTTTTTCCTCAATGAAAGAGCCCGGTGTGCGATCAGCAATGACTTCTAAAACAGGCATAACATCTTTTTTCCATTCATTGGAAAGCCCCGATATGGATTCCCAGTCTTTGCCGATATATTTACGCCAGACACCATGCTCGCCAATCAGTTCAACTGGATATTTACCAAACCATTTTTCCAATGTTTCATGATTACGTCCACTGATGATAACTACATGATTTTGTGGATTGGAGGATAGTTTATCTATTATTGTATACAACTCTTCGTCAGGAAATGTTTTTTCAATGGAAGAATTAAAACCTACCAATGTACCGTCATAATCCAAAAACAAAACACGTTCTTTTGCCTTTTGGAAATCCCTGACCAACTTGGTATTGTACTTCTCAATATTCCTAGTTTTAAAGGAATCCTGCAATTGTTTAACCTCTTGAAGTTTGGATAGGAAAATTTTCACCCAATGCGCTATATCGAATTTTTTTACGATTTCACGCATTTTCTGCATGCGCGATTGCTGTTCTGATGATGGCATATTCATAGCTTGCACTATGGCTCCCGCTATTTGCCTAATATCGTTAGGATTGACAATCAATGCATCATACAGTTCCCTTGAGGCTCCTGCCATTTCACTCAATATAAGCACCCCATCCTCGTTACCTCTACTGGCAACGTATTCCTTACTGACCAAGTTCATCCCATCTCGCATTGGCGTAACCAGACAAATAGATGTCATCTGATACAACGCCGATAGATAATCAGGGGAAAAGGATTGGTAAAAATAATGTATCGGCTCCCACCCTATTGTCCTGAATCGGGCATTGATGTTTCCAACGATTTTATCGATTTCGTCTTTCAATTCCTTATACCTGTAAATAGTATCTCTTGACGGAACAACGATCATGAACAAACTCACCTTTCCTTTGTATTCTGGATGTTCGTCAAAAAGCAATTCAATCGCTCTTAAGCGCGGCAAAATGCCTTTGCTGTAATCCAAACGGTCAATGGATAGAATCAATTTCTGTCCTAAGAATTGCTGTTCTAATATTTCAATATCTTTTTTAGTCTTCGGTTCTGCGGGCAAAACAGAGTCAAACTTTTCGAAATCTATACCCATTGGAAATGCGTCTACCGCACTGATACTCTTATTGTATCGTACAATATTGGAGTTGACTGTCGCATCTAAAAGGCGAGTCGAACAGTCCAAAAAATGATTGACATCATCTATGGTATGAAAACCCAAAAGATCCGCACCCAACATACCGTTCAGCAACTCTTTTCTCCACGGAACCATCCTAAAAATCTCAAAAGAAGGAAATGGTATATGTTGGAAAAAACCAATGGAAATCTTCTTTCCCAAATTACGAATAAGCAATGGCAACAATAGTAAGTGATAATCCTGTATCCAAACCATGTCTCCATCTTCTACAATAGAGTCCACGACGGAAGCAAATTTTTGATTGACGACCTCATAGGTTTTCCATTCTGAATCTCGATACCTAGCAAAACCCGGGGAATAGTGAAATATCGGCCACAATGTAGCATTGGAAAAACCAAGGTAAAATCCATCAATTTCTTTTTTATTAAGGAATACGGGCTTAAGTTGCTTCTTTGCCAACTCTGTCGATATAAAACTTTGGTCAGTTTCACCTTTTACAGCCAGACCAGGCCATCCTATCCAAACGTTTTCTTTCCCTTTGCTAAAAACAGAATCCAAACCAGTTGCTAATCCTCCTTCGCTTATGTGAAAAACATATCCTGATTCTGATGATTCTATTTTGACGGGAAGTCTATTGGATACGATGATATTTTTGCCCATATTTTGCTTTAACTTTTTTTAAAAATTATTGATTTCCACATCATTTGTTTAGTCATAAAATGAATAGGGAAATCAAGAAAAACGGTTTCTATAAAACTAAATCAAACCAGAACGTTTGACTATCTCTTGAATGGTAGGGTAAGCCAAAGATAGCTTTTCTGGGACGTTTTTCAAAGGAATCCACTCAGCTTTTTGAATGTCTTCGCTGATCTGGGGTGTCAATTCTTGCAAATCCGGTATCGTCATCAAGAACCAATGTGTCTCTTTCACAACATCTTCTTGTGTGTATTTATTGAAATATTCATGATAGGTAAGACCAATCAATTTTTCTAAGACAATGCCCGCTATGCCAGTTTCCTCTTCTACTTCGCGTACAGCGCACTCTTCAATAGTCTCTCCTTCTTCCCATTTACCTTTGGGAAGATCCCAGAATCCAAGTCTGTAGATCATTAACAATTCTTGGTTTGCATTCAATACGAGTCCACCACCAGCGATAATTTTTGGCTTTTCCATTATTTTTTCTTTCAAAACTACAATCCAATATTGGATTGATTATCAACATTTTCACATTCCTTGATAACTCTATCTATGCAATTAAAGCATTTGGTTTAACTTCGTTTTCCAAAATAGAATTATACATGTCTCTTTCAAGTGAAACAATCGTAGCGGAAAAATTGTTGCAAGCAGGTGCGGTTAGGTTAAGCGTAGACGCTCCTTTTACATGGGCCAGTGGATGGAAAAGTCCAATATACTGCGACAACAGAAAAGTCTTGTCCTTTCCTTTTATCCGAGATTTTATCAAAAGTGAAATGTGCGATGTCATTTTCGAATTGTTTCCTGATGCAGAAGTTTTGGCCGGAGTTGCGACTGCGGGCATTCCTTGGGGAGCGATGGCTGCGGACCAATTGAAATTACCTTATATCTATGTACGCCCCAAACCAAAAGAACATGGCCTAGGGAATCAGATCGAAGGTGTTTTTGAAAAAGGACAAAAAGTGGTTGTCATTGAAGATCTTATTTCTACCGGAAAAAGCAGTTTGGAAGTTGTGGAAGTTTTGAAAAGGGAAGGCGTGGAAGTGATTGGAATGGTTTCTATTTTCAACTATGGTTTCCAGAAAGCGGTGGACGCGTTTGCATCGGCAAATGTGCCTTACAAATCTTTGACCAACTATACGGCACTTATTGAATTGGCAAAAAACAACGGAACTATTCCAGAATCGGCGGAAGCTACCTTGCACGCATGGCGAGACAATCCGGCTGATTGGGGCAAATAATTTTGGAAAACATCATATTCATAATTCGTAATTCATAATTCCAATGGGATTTTTCAATAAAATATTTGGCAAAAAAGAGAAAGAAACGCTCGACCAAGGACTAGAAAAAACCAAAGAAGGTTTCTTTTCCAAAATAACCAAAGCCATCGCCGGCAAAAGTACCGTGGATGAAGAGGTATTGGACAATCTGGAAGATGCGCTTGTCATGGCAGATGTCGGCGTCGATACCACGCTCGAAATCATAAAAAGAATCGAGGCACGTGTTGCAAAAGACAAATATGTAAGTACTGGCGAGCTAAATACTTTATTGCAAAGTGAAATCGAAGGTTTATTAGTGGATTCTTCCGACGAGTCTTTCAAAAACTTTGCTACACCTGAAGGTAAAAAACCCTATGTTATATTGGTTGTCGGTGTTAATGGTGTTGGCAAAACCACTACTATAGGAAAACTTGCACACAACTATAAAAAAGCAGGCAAGAATGTGATATTGGGAGCAGCAGACACTTTCCGTGCCGCAGCAGTTGATCAGCTTGTCATATGGAGCGAGCGCGTCGGTGTTCCCATTGTCAAGCAAGCTATGGGATCTGATCCAGCTTCAGTGGCTTTTGATACAGTACAAAGTGCGGTAGCGCAGAATGCGGATGTTGTCATTATTGATACAGCTGGACGTTTACACAACAAGATTCACTTGATGGATGAATTGAGCAAAATAAAACGCGTCATCCAAAAAGTCATTCCAGACGCACCGCATGATGTCATGCTGGTTTTGGATGGTTCAACTGGGCAGAATGCACTCGAACAAGCTAAACAATTTACCGCAGCTACAGACGTACGATCATTGGCGATTACCAAACTAGACGGTACGGCCAAAGGAGGTGTTGTATTGGCGATCGCAAGTCAGTTCAAAATCCCGGTAAAATACATAGGAATGGGCGAAACGATTGATGACCTGCTCGTATTTGATAAACACGAATTTGTAGACAGTTTGTTTAGTTTGAAGTAAGCAATGATTATTTATTATGATAGCCTAACCGGCAACACCAAAAGATTTGTTGAAAAAGTACAAAAACAAAGACCTGATTGGGAAATCATAAAAATCAAGCCTAAGGAAAAAATAGACCGCCCCGGTCATTTAATCACTTTCACCATCGGAATAGGGAATATTCCCTTAACTACAACTGTATTCGTAAAAAACAACAAAGACTATATTTTGTCTGTCTCCTCAACAGGCAACAGGAATTGGGGAGAAAATTTTGGACTCGCAGCTGACAAGATTTCCAAACACTATAAAATTCCTTTTTTGATGAAGGTAGAGATGAGTGGATTACAAACGGACGTTGAGGATTTTATACAATTAGTAGAAAAACTGAAAGTCTAATATTCATGCATAGCGAAGACAACTATAATATAGTTTTGTTTGACGGCATTTGCAATCTATGTAATGGAGCAGTCCAATTCATATTGAAAAGAGACAAGCATAAAAAGTTCCATTTTGCATCTTTACAATCCGATACTGGAAGCCGCATGCTTTCATCATTTGGCTTAACCGACTATAATCTACAATCTATCGCATTGATCAGCAACAATCGGATTTATACAAAATCGGATGCAGCACTATTGATTGCTAAAGATTTGGGAGGTATTTACATAATTATTTCCAGTTTGCGTGTACTACCAAGATTCCTTAGAGATAAAGTTTATGATTTTATTGCCAAGAACCGCTACAAGTGGTTTGGAAAAAGAGAAGAATGTTGGATGCCAACGCAAGAATTAAAGAATCGTTTTTTATAAATATACAAAGCAACTTCACTAGGAATGAACAGTTGTTTTAACTTTTATTATTGTATTCCGAATTTTCAACGTTATTTTGCGTCATGATTCCTCGGGGTGCTTTCTTGCAAAAGATTGCTGAGACTTTACCCGTTGAACCTGAACAGGGTAATTCCTGCGAAGGGAAGGCTTCAGATATATCTGCCCGATCTTTGGGTTTTTCTGCCGACCATACGCAATTGATTTCCTGTTCCATTTAATCATTTTTTCAAATTTCTTAAATGAGAAAAGCGTTTTTTGGAACGGTACTGTTTTTATTTTCTACAGTTTTAAGTTCACAAGCTCAGAATAAATTTTCTGGCAAAATCTATT